>QNDO01000097.1 GCA_003644895.1 Candidatus Hydrothermota bacterium
ACCATACACAAAGCGCTTGAATTTCATGCTATCCATATTCTGGTGACTATTATTACTTTCCCGCTTCATTTCACTCTCCTTCTTCCTTTAATTGATTCCTTGATGGTATAGGGATCCAGAAGGGCTATATCTGCCCCCTGGGGGAGACCAATGGCTATTTTGGATATCACCACATTCATATCTTCCAAGAGATCAATCAGGTAATTGGCAGTTGCCTCTGCCTCTATATTTGGATTTAAAGCTATTACAATCTCTTTAAAATTTTCATTTTTTATTCTATCTCTTAGGTCAAAAATATTAAGCTTATCAGGGGTAACACCCTTTACAGGAGACAACAATCCCCCAAGAACATGATACTTCCATCCATGTAAGCCTGCGCTTTCGACGATAAATACATCTTCAGGTTTTTCTACAATACAGAGTATCCCCGCATCCCTTCTCTCATCCTCGCATATGGGGCATATATCTTTTCCCTCGGCAAAACCGTGACATATTTTACAGAGAGTCACGTTTTCGTCTACTTCCTCAAGAGAGTCCACTATATCATTGAGCACATCCCTGTATTTGATTAAAAAATAAGCAATTCTGTATGCCGACCTTTCTCCAATACCCGGCAATTTTCTGAGATTCTCAATCAGTTTTTTAAGAGAGGAGGGAATCCACATCGCCTATGGGCATACCCTTTAGGAGTTCGTTCATCTTCTCTTTTGTAACTTTTTCGATATTCCTGTGTGCCTCTTCCATGACACTCAGGAATGCTTTCTCCAGCTTTCTTTTATCTGTGAGTAGCGCATCATTGAGAATCTCCACATTAATTACTCTAAATTCTCCATTTATCTTTACTCTAATTCCTTCTTTTTCGACTTCCACCACTGTCTTTTTTATTTCCTTCTTGGCCTTTTTCACGGTGCTCTGCAGCTTCTGAGCCTCCTTCATCATCTTAAAGAGATCCATTATTAACCTCCTTTAACCCCAGTTTCTCTATTATTTTCTTTTTAAGCGAATCTTCCATCTCCTGATTGTTGTTACGGTAGTGGTTATTATTAAAATTCATGTTATTGGCCCCTGAAGTTATGTAAATATTCCCTCTGGCCAGCACCTGGTTTAAATCTATTTCTGACATCAGTGAAGTCAATCTTAAAAGATGAAAATCAAAGAATACTCTTGGATTTTTACTATATTTTAGGCTTTCTTCCATATCTTTGGCAATTTTTAACATAAGCATAATCTCGTAGACTGTAAAACGTCCTGCAATACTTTCATAACCATTTTCTTCAATACCCAACTTCACCCTGAGCAGCCTATCCAGTGCCTCGGTGAATCCTCTCAGGAAATCCTCTAAGCTGTATCCCTGCATTACAAGCTCATCCAGAAGCTCCACAACAGCCTTCTTATCACCCTTTTTAAAATATTCAAAAAATTTGAGATATACCTCTTTTCCTATAAGTCCCACAAGCTCCTTAAGATGGGTAACAGTGATAACATCTCCTGAGAAGATATATGCCTGCTCAAGAAGAGCTATGCCGTCCCTGAGACTGCCATCTGCAGCTTCTGCAATAATATCAAAAATCTCTTCAGATTCAACCCTTATATCCTCTTTTTCAGCTATCTCTTTAATCCTTTTCTTGATATCCAGAGAAGAAAGTGGTCTAAAATCGAATCTCTGGGTCCTCGACTTCACTGTATCCGGAACCTTTCGGGGTTCAGTGGTGGCGAGAATAAAAACCACTCGGGGTGGAGGTTCTTCAAGTGTTTTTAGGAGTGCATTGAAGGCCTCCGTGGTGAGCATATGAACTTCATCTATGATTATTACTTTATATCTTGCTCTTACAGGCGTAAATCTCACATTTTCCCTTAACTCTCGTATCTGGTCGATTCCCCTGTTGGAGGCTCCGTCAATTTCAAGAACATCCACACTTCTGCCATCATCAATCTCCCTGCATATTCCACACTCTCCGCAGGGATGAGAGGTTATACCCTTTTCACAATTAAGACCCTTGGCAAAAATTCTTGCTGTGGTGGTTTTACCCACCCCACGGGGTCCTGCAAAAAGGTAAGCATTGGAAATTTTTTGATATTTTAAGGCATTCTGAAGTGTTATAACTACATGCCGCTGATTGGTAATTTCTTCAAAGTTTTTAGGTCTGTATTTTACAGGTAAATTCATAGAAAAATTATATTACCCTATTATGGTTAATTCAAAAAAACTTTTTTATTGCCAGTATATATAAATAAACTTATAATAGGAATGTGAGAATTCTACTTCTGGCTGATCTTTCATCGTATCATACCGAAAGATGGATTAAGGCTTATCAGCAGAGTGATATTAAGGTCCTCGCTGTTGGTATGGAACCTCCAAAAGAGGAAAAAGAGTATTACCTTCACATAAAGCCTGAATTCAGGAAGTCCCCATTTAAATACATCTCCAAGCTCGGAATGGTAAAAAATATCATAAAAGAATTCAATCCAGACATCATACATGCCCACATGGCACCTAATTACGGTCTTCTCGCCATGCTCTCGGGCTTCAGGCCCTATGTTATCTCACTATGGGGACCCGATGTACTGGAGACACCGCGCAAGAGTTTTTTCCACTTTTTAACCCTGAAAAAAATCTTCATGAACGCTTCACTGCTTCATGTGGACGCGGATATCATGGGGTGGATTTTAGAAAATAAATTTGGGATATGTAGAGGAAAAATAATGAATTTTCCCCATGGAGTCACAGAGGAGTTTTTGACTCCTGAAATTAAAAAGGAAATCAAAGATGAACTGTTAATGGTCTCTCATAGAAAGCTTGAAAAGATTTATAATAACGAAACAATTATAGAAGCGCTCGGCATTCTTAAGAAAAAGGGAATAAATTTTAGATTTATCTTTGCCTCAGGCGGCACTCTTGAAGCAGAACTTCATACAATGGTTCATAAAATGGGATTGAAAGACAATGTGGAATTTACAGGATTTATACCCTTACCACAACTTGTGGAAATTCTCTCTAAAGCCCATATCTTTGTCTCAGCATCCCTATCAGATTCTACAGCTGTGTCCATCCTTGAGGCAATGGCCACAGGCTGTGTTCCGGTTGTATCTGACATACAGGCCAATAGAGAGTGGATAATCAACGGTATAAATGGATACCTGTTTAATCCTATGGATGCCCATGATCTTGCGGGAAAGATAATGAATGTTATGGAAAATATCTCCTGGTTTAGAAAGGCTATCGACATGAATATACAAATCATACAGAAAAAGGCCAACTGGGAAAGAAATTTGGGCAAATTTCTTGAAAAATTGGAAAATCTAGATAACATCAGCTGCATGCCACCCAAAAAGCGGGCAAAAGTACCCTGGAGCTGGCTATGAGGATCCTCTTTGTCTCCTATTTTTTTCCGCCCAATGCCTATGCAACCGGCGTTAAGAGGACCACTAGAATTATAAAACGACTTAGGAAACACGGTGTTGAACCTCTGATTCTCACTGCAAGAGATTACACCTTTATAAAAAGAGATGAGTCCTTTCTCAGAGAATTGCCCGAAGACCTTGTAATTTTCAGACCCAAAGCCCTGGAACCTTCGACTTTCTTAAAAAACGCAGAATTTCTCGAAGAGAAGGGGAAAAAGCCCTTCAGATATTTTATATGGCCTGATTCTAGAATTCTTTGGTTAATTAATGCCCTACCCCAGATTAGTAAAATAATTAAAAATTTCAAACCCCATGGTATGGTAGTTCAGGCACCCCCTTTCAGCTCATTGGTACTTGGACTTCTCGCTAACAAGCTCCATAAACTCCCCTATATTCTGGATATGTGGGACCCATGGAGTGATGATCTCTATGGAATGTACCCCACATTCTGGCAGAAAAATCTCACTGACAAAGCAGAAGAATCGCTTATGAAAGGAGCAAGAGGCATAATAGTGGTGACCTACCCCATGAAATACAGACTCCTTCATAGGTATCCTTTCTTGGAATCCCACAAAATCGAAGTAATAACCTTTGGTTATGAAGAAGATGAGATGAAGGATATCGGGGAAATTGATTACAATCCACCACTTAAAATTTTGTACCTTGGAAGTTTATTTGGTATCCACAAAGACCCACGAGTCTTTTTCGAAGCCTTCCATGAATTTATAAAAAAAGGAAATAAAAATGTCAAACTAATTCTTGTGGGAACTAAATCTAGCAAAATACTGGACCTTGCATCCAGCATACCGAAAGAGAACATAGAATTAATCCCATACATTCCTCACAGTGAAATTCTCAAATTTATTAGATCTTCCCATATTCTCTGGCTCCTCACGACACCAGGCCCTGGATACGATCTGATTATGCCCAGTAAACTCTTCGAATATCTGGGGGCCCGAAGACCCATTCTGGCAACTGTTCCACCGGGCTGGGTTCAGGATTTTCTTAAAAGAATAAATGCATTTGTATGTGACCCTGTAAACAAAAGCGAAATACTAGATACCCTGTACAGGATATGGAGCAGCTTCGAAAACAAAAAACTGCCCTTACCTCCTCAGGAGGTTAGAGCCTTTTACAGTTACGAAAATCTTTCTGAGAGATATGCAGCATTTTTGAAGGAGCGCTTCTCCTGATTTATAATAGGGCAATGAGAATCCTAATTGCAGGTGGTGCAGGTTTCATAGGGTCCCAGGTAGCCAAGAGGTTGATTGATGAAGGCCATGAGGTTATTGTTGTGGACAACCTCGAAAGGGGTGATTTGAGAAGACTGGAAGGTCGTACTGAAAACCCTAAATTTACTTTTTATAAAATAGATGTCCTGGATTATGCCAAGCTCGCAAAAGTTGCTGAGGACATCCATGTTGTAATGGATTTTGTGGCTCATAAAATACCCCGCTACACAAGTGCCATGAATACCCTGAAGCGCAATGTAAAGGGATGTGAAAATCTTCTCGAGATAGCCAGAATCAACAAAGCAAAGTTTATTCTTTCCTCCACTTCTGATGTGTACGGTAAAAGTGAAGAATTTCCTTTGAGAGAGGATGGAAATCTCCTTCTTGGTCCCACAACATCGAGACGCTGGTCCTATTCCGTCTCAAAAATTTACAATGAACACCTTGCCTTTGCATACAATGACGAATATGGAATTCCAGTGGTTATTCTTAGATTCTTCGGTGTTTATGGGCCATGGCAACATATGGACTGGTGGGGAGGACCAACCGGAGTATTTTTAAAGAATATCCTGGAAGGCAAACCTGTGCCTATCCATGGAGATGGGAATCAGAAAAGGAGCTTCGTGTACATAGACGACTTAGTGGAGGCTGTGGTTAGGGCAATCTTTATAAAAGAGGCCGAAAATGAGATTATTAATATAGGTACTGAAGAAGAAATCTCGATTATCGAACTTGCAAAATTAATTCACAGGTTTAGCGGAACAAAATATAAACTGGAACTAAAATATATTCCCTATTCTTCTTTTAGCAAGAACTACGAAGATGTACGGAGAAGAATTGGGGATATTCAAAAAATGAAAAAAATCCTAAATTTCACCCCTTCAGTAAATCTTGAAGAAGGGATTCAAAGATTTATCTCCTGGTATAAAAGCCTCAAAGAATAAATTTTCACTATTCCTAACATTTTACATCAAAAAATTATTTTAATCGTATTGCTAACCAAAAATTTGACATTAAAATAAATTTATTTTATAAATAAAGAGGTTACCAAGGGGGGTACCATGTACAGTATTGTATTAGTAATATTAATGAATTTAAATGCGTTGATTACTGTAAGAGCAGAGAGACAAATTAATAGGGTCCTGGATTTGAGGGCGAAACATGAGACACCGGAAATCCGCGGATATCCTGATAGAAAATTTCAATTACGAACAATTAACATAAACTCCTCAAAAGCCGTACCTTTAAACCAAAAATTTTTAAAAACAAAGCTAAAAGCGGATACGGATACACTCCACTATGACGGCTCTCCAAAATACCGTGATGGTTTCACTTTCAGGTACTACTTCTGCGTCTTTGACCTTGATTCTGCCAAGCTCGTAGACTCAACGTGGACGCTCACATCCGGTC
>QNDO01000098.1 GCA_003644895.1 Candidatus Hydrothermota bacterium
GATAGGGAGGATGGTAGAGCTGCACCATCGGGTATTTATTTCTGTGTACTTGTTGCTGACAGATTCAGAAAGGTAATGAAACTTGTGCTTGTGAGATAAAATTAAAAACTGCTTACTCTCTTTCAGGAACAAATGACACCACCTTATCAATTTGATGACAAACGCTGGGTAACTAAGAAAACAACCTGTAGCTAGTTTCAGAGTGCGAAAGGAAACACAGTGGAGCTGGGGGGGAAATTGAACCCTCGTTCTGAGTTTTAGAGTGCGGAATAAAACTCCCCGGGAGGGTCTCGAACCCCCAATCCGCCTGAGGCGGATTAACAGCCAGGTGCTTATTTATCCTTGAGTATCTCTTTATGTAGCCATTCTCTTCCCTTACCACTTTTGAGTTGTTTTTCTCTCTTCATAGCCATAGCTCTGGTTCTGTGTGTTTCATAGTATACGAGTTTCCATGGACCGGGATATCTTTTGGTGTAGAGGGTTAGTTTACAATCAGGATTATTATGTTGTTCAAGTCTTCTCTGAAGGTCAGATGTCTGACCTATGTAAATTTTACCCTGTGGGTTTACAAGTACATAAACGTAATACATAACTATAAAGAAAACTCCCCGGGAGGGTCTCGAACCCCCAACCCCCTGGTTAACAGCCAGGTGCTCTACCGATTGAGCTACCGGGGAGTGTTATTAAAATTATAAAGAATCTATGAAGAAGTGTCAATTCATAAAGTGATATTACTCTAATAAAATCTCTGTTTCCTTCAATCGTTTCAATAGCTCTGTATAACTTGTGTCCTTTTCACTGAAATTTGTGAAACTTAATGAAAATTTAACATTTTTGGCTGGGGGAAATGTAGTGCTTTTCAAAAGATCTATAATTCTCGATACTACTACTTGCATAGAATCACCGTCTGTGAATGGTAGCAGGATTAGAAAGCTGTCTTCAGTATATCTTCCCATAACATCAGATTTTCTTATTGACTGCATTATTTGATTCGCAATTTTATGCATTATAATATCCACGCCCACACTACCAAAGATCTTCTTCAGGTCTCCGTAATTTTTCACTTTGATGAGCATCAAAGAGAAGGTCATTCCGTATCTTTTGGCTTCATAAAACTGAAGTTCTACGAATTCTTTCATCAAAATTTGTGTGTAGGTCTTGGTTGCAATATCTCTGTATGCCGAAGTTCTTAATTCTTTTCTCAATTCAGCATTTTGATAAACATATGTCAGTATATAGGATAGAAAATTCAAGGAATTCTGGATTCCGGGGTCAAGTAAGCCTGGTTTTTTATAAAATAATATCAGTATAAATTTAAGTTCATTTCTTCTTAAATTTATACCCAAAGCATATGCTGCACTGTAGCCGAGTTGCTGTAAAATTCTTTGAATTTCGCCCCATCCTCCTTCTGAAGTTATTTTCATCACATTTCCTAAAGAAAGTTCTTCCGGGATATTCTGTAAGGTTATATTTACTGTGTCTCGACAGTTATTTGTTGCTAGAACCACTCTAAACTGGGGTTTACGCGTCTTTATCCTGGATGCAAATATCGCACATTCTGCCTTGAATGAATTTTTTATAAAATTCAGATTTGATTTAATATAAGTGGAAAAATTCTCCACTTCCAGCCCACTTTCCATGAAATCTCTTAAAAGAGCTAGGTAAGGGTTTTTATCCCTGAGCTGTTCTTCTCTTATAAATGAAATCAAGTAAAAATCAATATCTTCTACCTTAAATTTTTTTACAGTCACGGAGTATAGTTTTCCTTTTATACTTCTCTTACCGTGAAAATCATCACCTATAGAATCTACGCCTAATATGTGTTTTATATCATTCCCGATCAATGAATCCTTGCTTTTAATTTCCATAAGGGACATAAAACCGGATGAAACTTCTAGAATATTACCCTCATTGTCAGTAACTACAAGAGGAGTATCTGCTGAATCAAATGCCTTTTTATAGAAGTCTCTTTCAAACATATTTTGAGGGATTATAATCCCTATGCCATAGACTATCAAGATGGGAAATTTATTAGACTACAGTTCGGTTTTCTTTTAGTCTCTTGAGTATTTCGAGATAATTTTCATCATCTCGATTAAATTCCGCTAAGCTTATAGTGAATTTTATTTCCTTCCCTGGTAAGAATTTGGTGTTTTTTAAGGTTTCAAAAACTCTTGAAAGCACACTTTGAGCAGATTCTTGGTCAGTAAAAGGCAATATAATCAAAAAACTATTTTCGGTATACCTTCCAATAATATCTGATTTTCTCAGATTTTTGGTGAGGAGGTATGCAATTTTCTCCATTATTAAATCTGCTCCCAATTCACCGGATAATTTTTTAATATCTGTATAGTTCATTATCGTAGTTCGCAACAAGGTGAATTTGAAGTCGTATCTTTTGGCTTGATTAAACTGGAGTTTGATGAACTCTTTCATCATGTTCTGTGTGTATGTTCTGCTGATTTTATCTCTGTAAGAATACTTCATAGCTTCCTGTTTTAAATTATTCAGTTTGGTTATTATTGAAAGAGTAAAAGAAAGGAAAGCAAGAGTGTTAATCTCATCGGGTGGAAGTTCTCTTGTTTTCCTATATAACAGAGCAACCATGTATTCGACTTTACCTCGCTTCCTGCTCACTGGTATTAAATAAGCTGTCTTAAAGCCTGCTTTATAAATTATGGATGCAAAAGAAGGCCAGGAGCTTCCTATCTGCTTAATAACAGTTACCGAACCCATAGAAGGTCTTGGAATTGAACCCCTAACAAACTGCTTAACTTGGAAACTGCTACTCGCATTTTTAGAAATATGTAACATCACAAAACCCTCTTGCGGCTTTGTAACTTTTTTCAAAACAATTACACCATCTGCTCCAAAAATATTTACAAAATACTCTATGTTAAGACGAAGATATTTTTGAAGATTTTCTAAATCAAATGCACTTTCCAACACATCCTTTAAAAAATCCACCCTTGATAGAGAGGATTCTCTTGTGTTCAATTTAGTTAATGTCAGGATATAAAAGTCCATACCCTCCAAAGAAAATTTCTCTGTTTCAATTTTAAATTGTCCACCTTTAATCTTTTGAATCATTTCAAACTTTTCTTTTAATTCCGGAATCCCCAGTATCTTTCTCACATCCATTCCAATAAGCACATCTTTCTTAATTCCTGTAAGCTTAACAAATCCCAGTGAAACGTCAAGAATACCGCCGTTAAAATCAGTAATAACTACAGGGATTTTGCTATTCTCAATAGCCTTTTTGTAAAGTTCCTTTTCGAACATGGGTTAATTATAACTTTGCTCTGGTAGCTAATCAACCCAATTCTTAAGTTATTGACTGCATTTGAGTTTGATTCTATAATTTAATCCAAACTGGAGGGAAGAATGCAGGAAAGACGTTTAAAATGGATTATTTTTTCTGTAGTCACGTTTATTACATGGTTGCTGTATTTTAAAACTACAGCTCCAACGGTTGTATTCTGGGATGTAGGAGAGTTTCTAGCATGTTCAGTAATTTTTGGAGTTCCACATCCTCCCGGAACTCCTCTTTATGTGGTGCTTGGGCGTTTTATGACAATCTTCCCACTTCCTCTTGCTCCTCTATATACTTTATTATCTGGTGGACAGCCGGTAAATACTGTGCTTAAAATAACTTCAGTATCTATGCTCACAGGAGCTTTTACTGCGGGCTTTGTGTATTTAATCATTTTTGAATTACTTTCTCTATGGAGTAAAGATTTCCCCAAGATTTTTGCACATATTGCAGGTATTTTGGGAGCATTCTTGGGCGCTTTTGCCCGGACTGTCTGGATGAATTCTATTGAAGCTGAGACCTATACTCCCTCCATATTTGTTATTGTTTTCCTATCCTGGATAGCCCTTAAATGGTGGAAGGAGAAAGACGACCCGAAAAGTATTAGATATCTTCTCTTTTCGGCGTATATTTTAGCTTTATCAAGTGGAATTCACCTAACTCCCCTTGCTTTTTTCCCTGCGTTGTTCATTTTTGTGTGGCTTGTTAAACCTGAACTCTTGTGGGATATTAACTTTGTAGGCGTTGCAGGCATAGCTCTGGTAATGCTATCAACTTTAAAAATCGCATATGAACCAGGGACAGTTAGTTACATTGTACTTTTTATTGGCATAGGTCTAATGTTGTATTATCTAGTAAAGAGAGGAAAATTTTCTGATAGTTCGGTTGGTCTGGAAGTTGGGCTAGCCATTACACTTCTGGCTATGCTTATAGGTTTATTTTCAAAATCTTTAATCCTTTCTCTTGGTGGATTATTGTTTGCTTCTGTATTTTTCTACTTAAAAGGGGAACTTTACAAAGATTGGAAAGGAATAGCCCTGATTCTGATGATCATAGGTTTTTCGCTGGAGCTTGTATTGATACTGCGTGCAATTCACAATCCAGTCATAAACGAGGCGGATCCCTCTAACTTCAAAGCTTTTATGGATGTCCTTACCCGTAAGCAGTATGGGCCCACCAAATTCTTCCCAAGAAAGATACCTTTTATCGATCAGTTTAAACTCTACTGGCTTTATTTCAGCTGGCAATACAAGGCATTGCTTATACCAGTGACTGTCTTGGGACTCTTTGGTCTTCTCACTCATTTCAGCAATGATAGGAAAAGTTTTGCACTTGTTGGAGGAGCATTTCTTATTCTATCCATTGGTTTTATCTTTTATCTTAATCTTAAGGATTCTCCAACACATCCTGTTAATCCAATAAATCCCAGAGAAGTACGAGATAGAGATTATTTCTTTGCCGGTGCCTACACATTTTTTGCGCTCTATGCTGCGATTGGATTCTGGGAAGTGTTGAGATTACTTTATGAAAATATAAAGAAGAAAGTTGCTATACCTGCTGTAATAGGTATTCCACTTGCGCTTGTTATGATTGTATCCCAAATAGCAGCCTTTTACCCACAAGTAGACAGGTCCAGAAATTATATCGCAGAGGATTATGGCTACAATATGTTGCTCTCTCCGGGTCAGGAAAAATGTGTTCTTTATACCAATGGTGATAATGATACTTTCCCATTGTGGGCAGATCAGGAAGTTCTTGGATATGGTAAGAATGTTCTAATAGCTAATATGAGTCTTCTTAATACAAACTGGTATATCAAACAACTTAAATTTTTAGGTGCTCCCATCAGCTTCTCAGTTGAGGAAATTGATAATCTGCCCCCTGTTTTTAGAACCCCCCACGGTTATATATTCTTGAACGATATTATGGTGAGGGATATGATTGCTACATCGTCTGGGTATAAGGTGGAGAAATATGTTGTCATAAGACCAGATGAAATGTTCCCTGGACTCTTTGAGAGAGGAAAAGAGATTAAAATACCTGCAGTTTACTTCGCATCCCAAAAGGAATTTGCAGAAAAAGTTATTGCCAAAGCTGATAGTTTCAAGATGCCCATATTTTTTGCCTTAACCGTATCCCCAGAACATTATAAAGATTGGAACAGTTTTATGAGAATGGAGGGCCTTGCATACCGTGTGTTATCAAAGGTAAGCAGAATTCCAGGGTTGAATGAAGGCATCGATATCGGAAAAACAAGGTTTTTGTTACACGATGATGTCTCTGCGACAGAGTATATAGAGAAATTTTCCAATGTGATTCCTCCTACACAGAGTTTTAGATACAGAGGTATTTTTGATAAAAGAGTATTCAAAGATGAAACACATGAAAAACTGATCAGAAATTATGCAGCCATTGCCTATAGATTAGGTTTCATTATGGAAAATATGGGTGCTCTACAGGATGCTCTGGAAGAGTGGTTATTCGCAAGGGCTTTGCTAGATAACATAACTCAAAAGGGAAAGACCATTATGCAGCAGAAGATGTTTACTCTGGTTAAAATCGCTGATCTTCAATATCAACTGGGCTTGTTTGATGATGTAATCAAAACCTGCAAGAAGGGGCTGGAAGAAGCTCAGGTAAGCTTATTTTATACCTATATGGGAAAAGCATTACTTGCTAAGGGTGATACTATTGGTGCTGTATCTTATTTGGAAATGGCA
>QNDO01000099.1 GCA_003644895.1 Candidatus Hydrothermota bacterium
AGCAAATTCCTGTTCAAATTTTTTTGATTCAGGTCCCAGAGACACCCATCCACTGCGGATGATTTTATCTATAGCTTTTATTTCTTCTTTTCCAAAGTCGATATTAAATAGGGGTATTTTGTATGGGGATTTCAATTTTTGTTCTGGGGCTTCTCTATTGTTTTTATTCCACCCTTTAGTGCTTGGCGTCTCGAGAGTTTGAATCTTCCAAGCTCATCTATATCGATGACCTTAACCAGTACCTTATCCCCCACCTTTAAAATGTCCTCCACCTTTTTTACTCTATAATCTGCAAGCTCAGATATATGCAGCAGGCCCTCTTTACCGGGTAAAACCTCCACAAAGGCACCAAAAGGTGCAATTCTCGTTACCTTACCCATGTATATCTTACCCAGTTCCACCTCCTCAACTAATTGGCTGACCATCTGTTTTGCCCTTTCCACATCTTCCTCTGAGCTCCCGGATATAATTACCCTTCCCGTTGAATCATCAATTTCTATCTTGGTTCCTGTCTCTTCGGTTATTTTTCTTATGGTTTTACCCCCGGGACCAATAACGAGTCCTATCTTTTCTCTTGGTATAAAGATAGAGCTCACCTTTGGAGCATAGATTGAAAGGTTTTCCCTAGGGGCAGAGATGGTGGCGTTCATAATTCCAAGGATATATTCTCTAACTTCCTTAGCTCTTTCAAAAGTCTCTTTTATAAGCTCTGTAGATAACCCTCTAATCTTAAGGTCAAGCTGTATGGCTGTGATCCCGTTGGAAGTTCCGGCTATCTTGAAATCCATATCCCCATAGTGGTCTTCTGCTCCGACTATATCAGTTAAAAGTACATATTTTTCCCCTTCCCTTATCAGCCCTGTGGAAATTCCAGCACATGCCCTCTCAATAGGCACTCCAGCATCCATTAAAGAAAGAGACGCTCCACAAACGGTAGCCATGGATGTGGAACCATTAGATTCAAGAATATCAGAGACAATTCTTATGGTATAAGGGAATTCCTCTTCTGAGGGGATTAGAGGAGCGATGGCCTTTTCCGCAAGATTCCCGTGGCCTATTTCCCTCCTTGATGGTCCTCTAAGGGGCTTTATTTCACCTGTGGAAAATGGGTGAAAGTTATAATGCAACATGAATCTCTTTTCCTCTTCAAACTCCAATTCTGACAGTCTTTGGACATCTTCCTTTGTGCCCAGGGTTGTGACAACCAGCGCCTGGGTTTCTCCTCTTCTGAATATTGCAGATCCATGGGTACGGGGAAGTACCCCTACCTCGCAAGTGATAGGTCTTACATCTTTATATCCACGACCATCCACCCTAATGCCCTCATTTAGAGTCATCTCTCTGAGTGTCTTTTTCTCTATTTCGTAAAGGACCTGTCCTATTTCTAATTCAAGTCCTTCAAATTCCTCCTTCAGCTCTTCTTTGACCCTTTCCCTGATAGCATCAAGAGTTTCATTTCTTATCTTCTTTTCTTTAATATGCATGGCATTGTATATGTCTTCTCCTGCCAAGTCTTCCACCCTTTTTCTGAGTTCATCAGGGATTTCCAGTTTCTGATAGGGCTTTTTCTCCTGGCCCGCTATAGCTCTAAATTCTTCCTGAAGATCTTCTATTTCCTGTAAATAGGGAAGGGCAAATTCTATTGCTCCCATGACCACATCCTCGGGTATCTCTTTACCCCCAAATTCAATCATGTTAATCTCACCCGAGGAGCCAGCAACCAGTAAATCGAACTCACTTTGTTCTATCTGAGAATTTGTGGGATTCAGAATATATTCACCGTTTATCCGCCCTATCCTCACCGCACTGATGGGACCATCAAATTCTATTGGTGATATATGCATTGCTGCTGATGCTCCAATTATACCCAGGAAATTACTTTCGTTCTCCATATCATAGGATAGAAGAAAGACCACTACCTCTATTTCATTCATCATATCCTTCGGAAAGCGCGGACGTATAGCTCTATCTATAGCTCTGCCGTGGAGTATTTCCCTATCATGAGGTCTGGATTCTCTCTTGAGATACCCACCTGGAATTCTGCCGGCTGCATAAGCCTGCTCCCTGTATTCTACTAGAAGAGGAAGGAAATCTCTTTTTTCCTTTGATTCTCTGGAAACTACTGTTACGAGTAAAACCGTATCGCCATAGCTTATAATTACTGCGGAGTCTGCCTGTCTTGCAACTCGCCCTGTCTCTATTCTAAGGAGACGCCCACCGATTTCTCTCTCTACTTTATGGATCATCCTCTAATTCCAAGTTTCTTTATTAATTCGGTATAACGTTTAAAATTTTCTTTCTTTAAATATGCAAGGAGTCTTTTCCTTTTACCAACCATTTTTATAAGACCATATCTTGAATGGACGTCTTTTTTATAAATTTTTGAATGTTCAGTTAAATCTTTGATTCTTTTTGTTAAAATTGCAATTTGGACTTCTGGAGATCCTGTATCACCCTCGTGTCTTGCCCATTCTTTTATGATTTTCTCTTTTTCTTCCTTACTCAGCGTCATAATCACAAATACCTCCCTTTTCTGTTGAAGTGTAATATTATAAATCCGGCACTTTATAAAGTCAAAAGAGCTTTAAAATAAATGAAAATCCTCAATTCGATTTCTAAAATGCAGTGTCAATTTTGCCATAGAGAAACCGATTAGTGCTCCTGCCAGCATGTCAGTGGGCCAGTGCCTCTTCAGGTAGATTCTGGAAAGTCCGACTCCAGTGGCCCAGATAAAGAGGGGAATCTGGTATCGGGGATAATGGTATGAAAAATAGGTTGCATAGAAAAAGGCTGCGGCGGTGTGACCTGATGGGAAAGATGAATTGCGTCTGGAATAGGGAGGAGTAGGCCTTCTTCGATTTGTAATATATTTAATTAAATCCACTGTTAAAAAATTAATTGTAACCCCGAGAGCAAGGGGTCTAACAATTCTTTGTTCTGTTGAATCTCCAAAGACTACATAGGCCAGTGTTATTCCCATGAGAGTTTTCCCATCCGCAGTGTGAGTCAGGTTCTCGAAGAGATAGTCAGAGAACTCTGATTTTAGAGAATTATGAAATTTATACAGCAATGTACTGTCTGCCCTCTGGATATTAAAGGATAATATCAGGATAAAAAGTAGTTTCAATTCACGAGCCTCCTTAATATCTCGTCTTTACCATCAATACCTTCTATATGGATCACCTTATTACGTGACTTTAGTCCATGGAGAATAATAACGGAGCTTTTTGGAATTTTTAGTTTTCTTGAAATTAGTTCAATAACAGCTTTGTTTGCCATTCCTTCCCTGGCTGGTTCCTTTATGGAAATTTTAATCTCTTCACCTGATATTTCAATCTTGTTCTGTTTTTTACCGGGTAATACTTTTATTCTTAGTTTGACACTCATGTCCAGGTAAAATTATAATTTATAAATGAAGGTAAAGCCAGGTTTAGAACAAATAAGAAAAGTAGGCAGTAGGTTCAAAGGCAAGAAAATTGCTCTCTTGACCCACAGAGCGGCTTATACCAGTGATTTTCAGCATGCAGTGGATCTCTTTATAGAAAATGGACTAAAGCCCAAGCTTCTTTTATCACCAGAACACGGAATATTTTCTTCTAAAGCAGATGGTGCAATGGTGGGAAGGGAGGTTTTTAAAGGTATAGAGGTGATTTCTATCTACGATAAACGTGAAAGGGTAAAGGAAGATCTTCTTGATATTGAGATAATTTTTGTTGACTTACAGGATGTAGGAGTGAGATGCTACACCTATATCTCTGCCCTCAAAGACATTATGAAAGCGGCTGGTGAATTGGGAATAAAGGTTGTTGTCCTGGATAGACCCAATCCCTTGGGAGGAGAAAGAGTTGAGGGCCCAGTACTGGATGAAAGATATATATCGTATGTGGGTGTAGCTCCTATACCTTTTATCCATGGACTAACAATAGGGGAGATGGGGTATCTTTTTAAGGACATGTTTAAAATAGATGTTGATTACGAAGTTTTTAAAATGGAAGGCTGGAAGAGGGATATGTATTTTGATGAAACTGGTCTCCCCTGGATACCACCTTCTCCCGGCCTTCCCTGCTTTGAGAATGCTCTTTCTTATCCTGCTACCGTATTTTTCGAAGGTACTAATATTTCTGAGGGTAGAGGTACAACTAGGCCTTTTATTGTTTTTGGTGCTCCTTGGATTAATAGTATAAAACTGGCAGAGGAATTGAACCAAAAAAATCTTCCAGGAGTCTATTTTATTCCAGCTGCTTTTACTCCCTGTGCCAGTAAATACAAAGATGAAAAATGTGAAGGTGTGGAATTGCTAGTGTTTAACAAGCGGAAATTTACCCCGATAATAACAATAGTTACATTATTTTATGAGCTATTTCAACATTATGTTGAAGAGATAGAATGGTTAGTTAGCAAAGGGAACTATTGGGTTGATCTTCTGTGGGGAGGTGATACTTTCAGGACTCACTTAGAGGCACAAGCCATAGAGACTCTCTTTGAAGAAGTGGGCAAAGGGTTAGATGATCTCAAAAAAATTGCCCAAGAGGTCCATTTGTATTGATTCTCTAAGTGAGTAGTTGTCTTGACATATATTGAATAAACGGTTATTATTTAATTCTATGCAAAAAAACGAAAATTTTAATATAATAGATGAACTTACAGGACTATATAATAGAAGATATCTTTTTTTAAGATTAGATGAAGAAATTAAAAGAGCAAAACGTAAAGATGGCGTTTTTTCTTTGTTTCTTTTAGATCTTGATTATTTTAAGATGGTGAATGACAGTTTTGGGCATATCAGGGGAGATGAGGTTCTTAAAGAGTTTGGCACACTTTTAAAGTCTGCTTTAAGGGATTCAGACCTGGCTTTTAGATACGGGGGAGATGAATTTGTAGTTATTCTTCCTGATACAGAAAGAGAGCACGCAAAAAGAGTTGCAGAAAGAATAATCGAACGTGTAAAGAATTATACATTTTCTGGAGAACCTCCAGTAAATCTTTCTGTGAGTATTGGAATATCTGTATTTCCTTACGATGGTGTTACTGCAGAATCTATTTTTAAAGTTGCTGATCGCCGGTTATACGAAGCTAAAAGGAAAGGAAGAAGTAGAGCGGTACATATCTCAGAGGTTTTAACAGAAAGATCCCCGTATATTTCTTTTAATGAATTAAGGTTGATTGGGAGGGATTATCACATAGATCAAATAAAGAAATTCCTGGGACTTCTGTCTGAAGAACAGGGGGGATTTTTATTTATTAAGGGTGACAGAGGCTGTGGTAAAACCAGATTATTGCGAGAAATTACTAAAATTGCGGAGCTTACAGGTTACAGGAGCATATATATCAAAGCTATGAAGCACGTGGAGGGGCTACCGTTTAATACGGTAAAGGATATTTTAAAAAAAATATATTCTGTTTACGGTCCCGATGTATTCTTTCAAATTCCAGAGGCATATCAGCTGGAGATTTATAAGCTTCTTCCAGAAATATTCACATATAAACCAGAGTTCGAAACCAAGTTTTTAACATCCTCTCCTTACCGCCTTTTCAGGGCCATACTCATCATATTCGAGAACATTGCCAGAGCAGGTGGAATTCTTATGATGGTGGACGACGCCCACTGGATGGATAGAAAAAGCGTTGAATTCTTCCAGTATGCTGCCTCTAATCTGCAATCCATGCAAATTATTTTTATATTTTCCTACATTAGTTACAAGACAAGAGAAATTGAGGAACTTCTCAAATTTGTATCATCTCTTGAAAACTTTCTTGAGCTGGAGGTTCTTCCGCTGAGTCCTAAGGAAGTTGAGAGTTTACTATGGGAAGCATTGAGAGAGAAACCCCCGGATGATTTTGTCAACTGGGTCTATGATAAGACAGGAGGAAAACCGGCTTATACAGCTATACTGGTTAAGGCATTGATTCAGCATAATGTCCTTGTGTGGGAAGGAGGATGGAGGTTTGGTGATTACACTAC
>QNDO01000100.1 GCA_003644895.1 Candidatus Hydrothermota bacterium
ATATATGCGTTTTTAATGCATCCAGCGGCATGAACGGTATCTGCATCGGTGAATAAAAGCCAATCTCCGTTGGCCTTTTTTGCTAGTTGATGGCAAGCCCAGTTCTTACCTGTCCACCCTGGAGGAAGTGGTTTAGATGTAATTATCTTAATCTTCTCAGGAAATCTTCTCTGAAATTCCCTCATAATCTCTGGGCTTCTATCTCGAGAATTATCATCAAGTAGTATAATTTCATATAGTGGATAGTTCTGTTTTACGAGAGATTCAAGGCATAGCTTAAGATCTCTTTCTTCGTTTCTCACAGGAACAAGTACAGATATCTTTTCAAATTTTCCTTTGAACTTTAATTTTTTCTTTCTTAGATAAATAAGGTTAACAACAAATACAAAGGTAGCGTATATTAGTACGGAGTAAACCACTATATGTTCCAACAACAATTACTGCCTCCAGCTACTTATCTCATCAAGTTTTTTAAGATCCTCCTCCTCAAGTTCTACATCAAGTGCTCCTAAATTCTCCATCAGTTGTTCCACACTGCTTGCCCCAATTATTGGAGCTGTTATGTACGATTTGGAAAGCAGCCATGCTAGAGCGATCTGGGAAACCTTTGCAGCATATTTAAATGCCATTTTTTCAAGTTCCTCTATGATAGTAAAATTTTTTTCTGTGAAGAACCTTCTCTTAATAGTCTCTGCTCTGGGACTAGGTGGCAGAGGTCTATTTCTTTTGTATTTGCCTGTAAGAAATCCACCTGCAAGAGGACTATAGGGGATTACTGCTAACTTTTGGTCCTCGGCCAGAGGCATAAGTTCCTTCTCAAACTCTTCCCGGTATACAAGGCTATATTGCGGCTGAATGCTTTCAAAGCGATGAAGGCCATACTTATCACTGATCCACAATGCCTTTGTTAAATACCAGGCAGGATAATTTGAAACGCCAATATATCTTACCTTACCATCTCTTACAAGGTCGTCTAAAGCTCTGAGGGTCTCTTCTAAAGGTGTATCCCAATCAGGCCAGTGTACTTGGTAGAGATCTATATAATCGGTTTGCAATCTTCTTAGACTATCTTCCACCGCTTTCATGATATGTTTTCTTGACAATCCTTCACCATTGGGACCTTCCCACATCCTACCCCGTACTTTTGTTGCGAGTACAATCCCCTCCCTCACATTTCTGGATTTCATCCATTTCCCTATTATTCTCTCAGAGACACCTCCAGGATTGCCCTCAACCCACCTGGAATAGACATCTGCAGTATCTATGAAGTTACCACCCTCTTCAAAGAACTTATCCAGAATCTTAAAGGAGGTTTTTTCATCAGTACTCCAGCCAAATTGCATGGTCCCAAGGCAGATAACACTAACTTCAAGTCCTGTATTACCAAACTTTTTATATTTCATCTTTTTCACCTAATTTAATTTTAAAACCAGGAGGAGACGATTTCAAAAATCAGGATTTATTAGCTATTATAACTTTATTCTCATCCAATATCTTCTCAATATTTTTTTCGCATTCTGAGATATCACCATATTTTGTGGAAACAAGGGTAAATTTTAAAACTGAAGGTGCCTTCTCTCGGAAACATCCTTTGATAGAAGCTAGCTCAAGATGTAGATCCACAATATCACAATCTTTATCTTCCAGAAACTCACGTATTTTATTAATGACATTTCTATCAAAAAAATGACCAACTAATTCATATTTGCGACTGACTTTTACTTTTGAGAGGTCATCGAGGACAGCTCTCCTCACCCTCTCAAGATCAAGTTTGTATTTTTTCTCTAATGCTTTTTTCTGAATTTTACCTATTATATGAAACTCTTTTTCTATTTTGTGAACTATCTCCTTCTCAGGGAATGAGATCGCTCCAGAAGGACAAATTGTTGCGCAGGTAGAACACCCTACCATACAGTTATAAGGGCGAGTGACAACAGCTTTATGTTGCATCACATCAAAATCAAAAACATTTCTTCCGCAGGAGACAAAACACAACTTACACCCTATACATTTTTCTTCATCTACTGAGGGATACCATGGAATTTGTTCCCTTGGTATCCCATGCCAGTATGCAAATTTTGAATCTGGCGGCGGGAATTTTTTTACCTCTTTCATATTCGTCCTCCTTTTATTATTATTTATATTCATATATTCATATATATAAATATATTCCGAGGAAAAAAATTAACATCTCCTTCTATGAATAGTTCTGAGTTTTCTTATATTTTTTTCATAAGTCTCATCTTCTTTTATATATTCGGTAACAAGAGAACTTATTTTTCTGTTTATTAGTCTATCACTGAGTCTGTAAAATACCGTTCTTCCACACCTTTCATCCACTACTAAATCGGCATTTTTCAAAATCCCAAGGATTCGAGAAACTGTGGCTTGGGGTATTCCGGTGACTTCTACAAGTTCACATACACAGATAGGACCTGCTTTGACAATTAGCGCATAGATCCTTAACCTAGTAGGATCTTGAAGCGACTTAAAAATTTTTACAATTTCTCTTATTTGCATATGTGAATATTTTAAATCAGAGAAATTAAATTTCAAAATTGTTTTTCCTTCAAACTGCCAGTGTTCCCTTTATCTTTCTCCAGTAATGAGTTGCTTCTGGGGCTTCTTTCCCTATTATATATGGTGAATCCGCTTTTTTGATAACGATCCCTTCTTCCCCTCTCTTCAGAGCCTGTTTAAGCTCTTCAGCCAGGTCAAATAATTTTTTATATGTAGCCATCCTAAATGGTTCATAAAGAACGAGAGTTTGAAGTATTCTCTTCCTTTCGTAAAGGGGGAGAGTCCCCACAAATTTCCCCTTATAATAAATCACATCAAATATAAATACTAAAGGTTCACTTTTTCTCTTCTTTGCAAAAAGGCTTGGTATCCATCTCCTTCCTCCCGCAGCACAAAGTTCCGCGTCCAGAATGGTTGCCGGAGGGATCATCTTCTCAATAAACGATATAAGATATCTCAATTTATTAGTCCAATTAGGCTTCTTCTCCAACCTTCTTCCCCACAGTTCTACTCTGCCGTCTTTGTATCTCAAAATCTGAAGTCTCCAGCCATCATATTTGGTTTCCACAAACCAATCTCCGTTAAGTCTCTCACCGAAATATGGAATTGGCTGCATGAGCCATACCGGCCCAGGAATATCTTTCATCTTATCACCCTTAATCCGAGTCTGAGTGCATAAATTAAAACTTCTTCATATTCTTCTTTTGTTATCCGCCTTTTAAGTTCAGGATACTCAAAGGCTCTATATGCCGGATAATATTGATCCATTATATTCACGGCAGTATTTGGAGAAACACTTTTTAAAAAATCTAACACTTCAAATGAACCTGCCAGTCGATGGGGGAGAACCAAGTGTCTCACAAGGAGTCCTTTTGTGGCAATGCCCTCCTTTATCACCAGATCTCCCACCTGCCTGTGCATCTCTTTGATGGCCAACCTCACCACATCCCAATAATCAGGACATAAAGAATATTTACGGGATACTTCATTGCCGGCATACTTTACATCGGGCATGTATATATCAACTATTCCATCAAGTAATTTCAGAGTTTCAATAGAATCATAACCACCGGTATTGTAAACAATAGGCAGGCTAAATCCTCGTTCTAAAGCATACTCGAGGGCCTCAACGATCATGGGAACCACATGGGTTGGGGTAACAAGATTCAAATTCAATGCCCCCATCCTTTCTATCTCCAGGAATATTTCTCCCAGTTCCCTGATGTCCACATCGTAGCCATGACATAATTGGCTGATATCGTAATTCTGACAGTACATACACCTCAAAGGACAACCGGCAAAGAAAACAGTCCCAGAACCTCGTCCCCCTACCAATACAGACTCCTCTCCAAAATGTAAACCATAGGAGGATACCCTTGCTTTACTTCCTATTCTGCACACACCAATCTCTCCAGAAATCCGATTAACACCACATTTACGGGGACAAATATGGCAATTTTTCAGGGCTTCTTTAAGTTTTGCGGACCTGTTTCGGAGCTCACTGAGAGCGACCTGCATTTTAAATGACAGCCCAAGAACGGGGTATAAATTTTTCCTCAAAAATTTTTATTGCAAACCTATCAGTCATACCTGCAATATAATCGGCTGCAGCTGTATGTGGAGGGTAATCTCCTAATCTTTTTCTCACATTTTCATAAAATGGAATTTCATGAGGATGATTTACATAATAGTTAAACAAAAACTCAATTATTCCCCTGGCTTTCTGGGCTTCCTTTTTAACGGTGGGGGAAAAATAAACTTTTTCCTTCAAAAAATCCCTCATCTCTTTGATAGCCTTTTCCATGTCATCAGAGAGGGATATAAGCTCATAATTTCTTCTTCTTGTTTCTTCGATTACATCCATAACCATGGAGGAAATTCTTTCTGAATGTTTTCTCCCTAAAAAGTTGAGTAGATGCTCTGGAACATCCTCGAGCCTGAGAACCTTAGCTCTAATTGCATCATCGAGATCATGATTTATATATGCAATGATATCAGAAATCCTAACAATCTGCCCTTCTAAAGTAAAGGGAAGGTCATCTTTCTTTATGATTTCCCCGAAACCTTTGGAATGTTTTAATATACCGTCCCTCACTTCCTCAGTAAGATTCAATCCCCTTCCATCCTTTTCGAGAATATCAACTACTCTCAAACTCTGTCTCGGGTGGTAAAAACCACCATAATTCTTAAGAAGTGTGGATAAAACAGCCTCGCCTGTATGGCCAAAGGGAGTATGACCAAGGTCATGACCCAGTGCTATGGCCTCTACAAGGTCTTCATTCAGAAAAAGAGCCCTGGCTATGGTCCGTGCAATCTGAGAGACTTCCAGGGTGTGGGTTAATCTTGTTCTATAATGATCGCCCTCTGGTTGGAGAAATACCTGGGTTTTGTGTTTTAATCTTCTGAATGCTTTAGAATGTATAATTCGATCTCTATCTCTCTGGAACTCTGTCCTTATAGGGCAGGGAGAATCCTCTATTCTTCTGCCCCGGGATTCCCGAGATTTTTGAGCCTTTTCATGTAATATTTTGTACTCAAGATCCTCTAGTTTTTTTCTAATACTCATTTCTTCAAAAGTTCTTTTATGATATTATCTGTTGTAATTTCATCGGCCTCTGCTCTGAAATTTCTGATCAAGCGATGCCTTAATACTGGAAATGCAAGCTGTTTTATATCTTCTGTATTTGGTACATTTCTACCCTCAAAAAAAGCACGCGCCTTGGCACCAAGAATCAGATACTGTGATGCTCTGGGTCCTGCACCATAACTTAAATATTCTTTAACAATGGAAGGAGCGCTTTCATCTTCTGGTCTTGTAGACCTCACGAGTTTTATAGCATAATCCAGAACATGTTCGGGAACAGGCATTTTTCTTATAAGCTTTTGAATCCCGAGAATCTCTTCTTTTTTAAGGATAATATTCAATTCTTTTTCGATTAATCCTGTAGTTTCAAGGACTATTCTCTTCTCCTCATTTTTATCAGGATAATCTATTCTCACTTCAAACATGAATCTATCCAGCTGTGCTTCTGGTAAGGGGTAAGTTCCCTCCTGTTCTATAGGATTCTGTGTTGCAACTACAAAAAAGGGTTCGTCCAGTTCATAAGTTTTTCCTCCCACTGTCACACGAAGCTCTTGCATCGCTTCCAGCATAGCTGATTGAGTTTTTGGAGGGGTTCGGTTTATTTCATCAGCTAAGATTATGTTAGCAAAAATCGGACCCTTTATAAATCTGAAACGACGGTGTCCCGTCTCCGGATCTTCCTCAAGAATATCAGTACCTATAATATCCGATGGCATAAGGTCAGGAGTAAATTGAATTCTTGAAAATTTAAGGTCGAGAATGCTTGCAAGGCTTTTAACAATAAGTGTTTTAGCAAGTCCTGGAACTCCCACTATTATCACATGCCCACCTGCAAACAATGC
>QNDO01000101.1 GCA_003644895.1 Candidatus Hydrothermota bacterium
GGTAGAGAACCTACCATTCGAAAAACTATCTTTCCCTCTTTATTGATTATGTAATGTGTAGGTATTGCAGAAACCTTATATTTCTTAAAAATTTCGCCGTGGGCAAAAGCCTGGAGATACTTGAATTCTTGAGTCTTAAGAAAGTTCTCAACTCGAGTTTTGGAATCAGTAGTAAGTGCTACAAAGACAATGTCTTTTCTATTCGAAAATTTTTCTACTAATTGATTAAGTAAAGGTATTTCTCTCTTACACGGAGCACACCAGGTAGCCCAGAAATTAAGCACCACAACTTTGCCTTTAAAATTACTTAGGCTGATTTCTTTTCCTTCAATGGTTTTTACTTTAAAATCAGGGGCCGCCTGTACTATTTGATTTTCCATAGCAAGAATGGAATCTACCTTTTGCGCTATAAGATTGTCTGAAACTCCTTCTTTTTTAAACATTTCTTGAAGTTTTAAGCGAATACCATCTCTGTTCCCACCAGTTACTATGGCATACAGATAGTACTTTCCAGCATTGTTGTAGTCTCCTTTTTCTGTGTAGAGATCAGCAAGCACCATATGGTCATCGGGTTCTGCAAAGAATTCTCCATCCTGGAGCTCTATGACCTTCTCATAAGCTGCAATAGCATCATCGAGGTTTCCTGTCAACTCATTGTACCTGCCTAATACCCGGTAAAAGCTGGTTTTGGTTCTATCTACTCGGGATTTTCTTTCTTCAACATCATAAAAAGGATATACATAAAGTATAGATATTCTATCAAATTTTTCGGAAGCTTCCTTAAGCAATCTGCCTGCCTCTTCTAAATCCCTAAATCCGGAATCTATATATAAAGATGCCTTTACAATATACGGCATAGGATCATATGGAATTATCTCTATCAGATGCTCAAGAGCATTGAGGGCCTTTCCTGTGTCTCCCTGCCATATGGAAATATAATAAAGCCAGTTATATACCGTTGACAAAAACTGAGGAGCCTTGTCTATTCTGGAATATATATCGCTATATTTGTCAATAAAGTCTTCAAGGGTAGCCAGTGCCTGATTCGGAGGCATGCGCCTGACACTCTGTAGGGTTCTCCTGTAAATAATATCCAGTGTTCGTGCATCTGGTGGATATGATAAAAGTTTATTGTAATAACTGTTTATTTCTGGAAAATTAAAAAGCTCTGCAGTATTATACGCAAATCTGTATGCCGGTAAATCCTGTCTCACCATTAAAATAGAATCCACTGCCATTTTTACCTGATTTAAATATGATTGCTTTTCTTCATCAGGCGTGAGGTAAAGCTCATCAGAATAAATTCTTGAGAGGACCTCTATATTATCCGGATAGTATTGGAGTTCCATCCTGTAGTATTCCAGTGCTTTTTTCATTCTCTTTTTATGCTCTTTTTCCTCAAATGATTTCCTATAAGGTATCAACCCTTCTACTATAAGTCCTCTGTAAAAATAGGCATTTCTAACCGGTTTATTTTCTTCATAAAAAATAACGATGCCCTCCTCTTTTTCAGGCAAAATTCTATCATTCTCGTCTATTACTCTGTATTCAAGCAAAGAAGCAAGTGTATCAGTCTGTATCTTAAAAACATACACGTTCCCTTCTAGAGATGGCGATACAACTTCATATTTCCAATCCATATTTTTCTTGTAGGTGACTACTTCGGCTAAAGGATGTTTTAGGTCTTCTCTCACTTTGATGATAACCACGTCTCCCGGACGTGGTCTATCCTTACTAACCTCAATCTTCTTTGCACAGGAAGAAAAAAGAAAGAGAGATAATATGAGAACCGATATCTTTTTGCTACTTTTTGTCATTTCTTACCTCCTGTATTTTTGCTGATTTCAAAAACTCCACAAATTCTGGATGTTCTACCTTTTCAATATTTTTTACATGGACATCCACTACAAGTTTCCCCTGTGATAGAAGCACAATCCTATCACATATGGAGGTAGCACTTCTAATGTCATGTGTAACCACAATAGCAGTCACATTTCTTTTTCTATTTAATTCACCTATTAGATGATTTATACGAATTCCTGTAACAGGATCAAGTCCTGCGGTGGGCTCATCATATAAAATTATTTGAGGCTGAGTTACAAAAGCCCTTGCAATTCCTACCCTTTTCTTCATACCCCCGGATAACTCATGAGGTAAAAGGTTCTCGATCCCCGGCAATCCCACTAACTCCAAAACAGTCTTGACTCTTATATTTATTTCGTCGCGTCCCAAGCCTCTCTGCTCAAGTGGAAGTGCTATATTCTCATAAACTGTCATAGAATCAAATAAAGCTGATCCCTGAAATACAAAGCCAAAATGTTTTCTAATTGCAAAGAGATCCTTGCGTTTTAATCTAGTTATATCCACTCCCTTAAAGAATATATGACCGCTATCGGCTTTTAAAAGTCCCACCATGGATTTAAGTAATACAGTCTTGCCTACGCCACTTTTTCCAAGAATGGCAACAGCTTCGCCTTCCTTAACTTCAAGACTAATTGCGTCAAGCACTTTCTTGCCTTCGAAGGACTTGGATAGATCAAGAAGTTTAAGAATTACTTCATCCATAAAGAATAACTCCGAGAAAATAATCTGCCATGAGAACCGTAAGAGAGGATATTACAACTGCCCGGGTTGTAGCCTTCCCAACACCTACAGCTCCCTCTTTTGCAATATAACCAGAATAACTACCCACTGCTGCAATGATAAACCCAAATACAACACTTTTTAACAGCCCACCGAACAACTCAATTGAGTGGAAAAAGAGTTTAATTCCTTGGAAAAATACAGAAAAATCCAAATCTAGAATTAACTTTGATATAACCGCAGATCCCGTAATAGCAACAAAATCTGCAAGTACTGTCAAGAGCGGAACCATAATAAGTCCAGCAATTAACCTTGGTAGGATCAGAAAACCTGCAGGATCGATACCTATAACTTCCAACGCATCTATCTGCTCTGTAACCCTCATGGTTCCAAGCTCGGCAGCAATCCCCGCCCCAACTCTTCCTGCCATAATCAAGGCTGTAAGTACAGGTCCAAGTTCAACCATCACTGCCTTAGCAACACCGGCTCCCAAGAAATCTAAAGGAGCATAATCTCTAATCTGATATGCAGTTTGGACAGAAGAAACCATTCCTGTGAAAAGAGATGCAAAGGTTACCAGTGGAATAGAATTCACACCAAAGAATTCCAACTGTCTCAGCAATTCTTTACGTATTTTGTACAGATTTGTAACGCCGAGAACACTGTCTTTCATTAAAATAAAAAACTCACCAATATGCGTTATTACTTCAATTAACTTTTTAATTACCATTTAAATCTTTCCAAAAAATGTGTATCAATATTTCCCTTTTGAAAATCTTCATTCTCAAGAAGTTTCAAATAAAAAGGTACCGTGGTTTTCACTCCTTTAATTATGGTTTCCTCAAGGGCCCGGTACAATCTTTTGATAGCTGAACTTCTATCTTCATCATGAACTATTAATTTCCCTATTAAAGAATCATAGTAAGGAGGGATTGTATATCCCTGATAAATATGAGTATCAATTCTTACACCGGGTCCTCCAGGGAAATGCAAGAATTCTATTTTACCGGGATTTGGAATAAAACCATTATCAGGGTCCTCTGCATTGACCCGTACCTCAATGGCATGGCCCTTAAAATTAATCTCCTCCTGGGTATGCGATAATTTCTCCCCCATGGCGATAAGAATCTGCATTTTTACAAGATCTATTCCGGTTACCCATTCGGTAACGGGATGCTCCACCTGAATGCGCGTATTCATCTCCATAAAGTAAAAATTACCATCTTCATCCAGTAAGAATTCCATAGTTCCTAGAGAATGATAATTAATAGCCTGTGCTCCTTTGATGGCTGCTTCCCCCATCTTGGTTCTCAAGTTTTCGTCTACAGCTGGAGAAGGTGATTCTTCCAGTAATTTCTGGTGTCTTCTCTGAATAGAACATTCTCTTTCTCCTAAATGAATAATATTACCGTGTTGATCAGCTGCAATCTGTACCTCAATATGTCGTGGGTTTTCGATATACTTCTCTATATACACCCTAGGATCTCCAAATGATATCTCGGCCTCCTTTTGCGCCATGGAAAATGCTTTTTCCAGTGCATCTGGGTTTCTGACTATTCTCATTCCCCTTCCACCTCCTCCACTGGCTGCTTTTATTATCACAGGGAGTCCAATATCTCTTACTATATTTCGGGCCTCAGATAGAGATCCAACAGGATTCTCAGTTCCAGGTAAAACAGGCACACCAGCTTCTTTCATTAATCTTTTTGCCTCTATTTTATCTCCCATAAATTGAATATGTCGGGAAGAAGGCCCTATAAAAATAAACCCACTTTTTTCAACAAGATCGGCAAAATCCGGGTTTTCCGCAAGAAACCCGTATCCAGGGTGTATTGCATCAACTCCAGATACCACAGCAGCGCTCATAATCCTTGAAAAGTTTAAGTAGCTATCCTGGGGTGGTGGTGGCCCTATACACACTGCATAATCTGCAAGTTCCACATGAAGTGAATCTTTATCTGCCTCTGAATAGATGGCTACAGATTCTATGCCGAGTTCCCTCAGCGCATAAATAATTCGAACAGCAATTTCTCCCCTATTGGCAACCAGAACTCTTTTAAACATGGGTTTATTTTAAAGCTAAAGAGGAAAGCCTACAAGATTGAGACTATCGTCTGTTCCGCTGATTTTGAACCTGTGAAATCCAGGGGATAAATCATGGTCTGTTTTAATTTCAAAATCTATGAAAGGGGCATCATACACACTCCTTATAGTCCCATCTTTGTGAACAATAACCTCCACTTCTTTGCCCACAAGACCTTCCTGTACTTTCTCCATAACACCTTCGGCCACCATTGAAGCAACTTCAAATCTTTCTTCTATGATATCTTCATCCACATCTTTTAACTTTGCACTAAGTGCTCCTTCTTCTTTTGAATATCTGAATACAGCTATCCTTTCAAATTTGACACCTTCGATAAAATCAAGCAGTTCTTTGAAATCTTCATCACTTTCTCCAGGGAATCCCACCATAATATCCGTTCTGATAAAATAGGTAGGGAGCACATTTCTCACCCAGCTTACAACTTTCATGATTTGGTCTTTACCACCTGCCCTTTTCATATCTTTGAGTACCCTGGAAGAAATGTGCTGGATAGGGATGTGCAGATACGGTAATATATTTTCAGAATATGAAATCACTTTAATAAGTTCTTTTGTTATTCCTCCTGGATGTAAATACATAAGTCTTAATTTAACATCTAGTTTTTCCATCATCTTTAGAAGTGTATTTAAATCAGTACCTATATCTCTACCATAAAGGGTAAGGTCCTGAGCGATGAGCACAATTTCACGTACACCTCTAGATTTCAAAATGGTTATTTCCTGCAAGATATCGTGGGGTGCACGGGATCTTATCCTGCCTCTGATTTGAGGAATAACACAGTAACTACATCTTCTTATACACCCTTCCTGGATCTTGACGTAAGAAAAGATTTCATTTTCCTGAGTGAATTCTTGGTTACAGGAAAGAGCCAAAAATCTCTGGGGATAGGGGTGCGAAGATATTTTTTCTCCTTTAAGTAGTAAAGAAATGTTAGGCATTTCATCGAGTCTAATGGCAACAGCACCGTGCTCAATCCAGAATCTTTTTTTTAATCTTTCCACCGCACACCCTGTAACAACCACTTTTTTCCCCAGTTTTCTCCAGAAACTTACATACTCTAGACTCTCTTGAATTGCTTCTTTAAGAAAACCACATGTGTTCAGAATTATTATTTTTGCTTCTCTGGGATCCAAAGTTAATACACACTCTGAATCTTTGAGAAAATATGCAATAGCACGAGAATCCACCTCATTTTTGGGACAACCAAGGGTGTGAATAAAGATTTTTTCAATAGCCATTATATAATCTGTGA
>QNDO01000102.1 GCA_003644895.1 Candidatus Hydrothermota bacterium
AAAAAGACCCTGACGAGTATCTCAAACGGGTTGGAGAATCTGTGGTGCTGCATGTTGAAGCAATGCTTGAAATGCAAAAAGAGGGCGCAGTAGCCTTTGAGTATGGTAATAACTTAAGAAGGTTGGCCTATGACAATGGCGTCAAAGACGCATTTAATATTCAGGGTTATGTTCCTGCTTTTATAAGGGACCTATTTGCAGAGGGGAAAGGCCCATTCCGTTGGGTTGCTCTTTCAGGAAATCCAGAGGATATCTTTAAAACTGACAGGAAGGTACTAGAACTTTTCCCATATGATGATCATTTGAGAAAATGGATTGAACTCGCTCAGAAAAAGGTCAAATGGCAGGGATTACCAGCAAGAATATGCTGGCTGGGGCAGGGAGAACGGGCCGAGTTTGGGCTTGCCATCAATGAAATGGTTAAAAGGGGAGAACTGGATGCACCCATTGTAATAGGTCGAGACCATCATGATACAGGCTCTGTAGCTTCACCTTACAGGGAAACTGAAGCTATGAAAGATGGCTCTGACGCCGTTGCAGACTGGCCAATTCTTAATGCAATGCTCAATGTTGCTTCAGGCGCTACCTGGGTATCATTCCATCACGGAGGTGGAGTTGGTATTGGATATTCTCTCCATGCAGGTATGGTTATAGTGGCAGATGGGAAGGAAGAAACTCAGAGGAAGCTCGAGAGGGTGCTAACCAATGATCCTGGTATCGGCGTCGTGAGACATGTAGATGCCGGCTATGAGATCGCTGTTGAAACAGCAAAAAAACATGGGCTCAAAGTACCCATGCTAAAAAAGGAGAGATAGCATGGAAGAAGAATTAAATAAGATCTTGGATAAGATAGCTTTCCATATCCACAGTGCCTCAGGGTGGATAAAACTCCTGGGAATCCTCAGTATCATTGGCGGTATAACCACTGCTTTAAGTGTAGTTGGAATTGTGGTGGCATGGATTCCTATCTGGATGGGGGTTATTCTTCTTCAGGTTGCATCTAAAACGGAAGAATATAAAATCACTAAGGAACCGGAAGTTCTCGAAGAGGCCATGAGTAAATTAAAAACCTATTTTGTACTACAGGGAGTCGTTGCTCTCGTAGGAATTATTGCTACAGTAATTGGCCTTATCATTGCTCTCACGTCGGGCCTATATTTAAGTAACTTCTTTGGGGGAATGAGCCACTACTAAAACAGCTTTAATTGAAAGGCCATAAAGAGTAGTTTATAATAATGCGCAGGAGGTGAAAGATAATGAAAAAGGGAATTCATCCAGTTTATTATGAAAATGCGGTGATTAAATGTGCCTGCGGTAATGAGATTGTCACAGGCTCTACAAAGAAAGAAATGAAAGTAGAGATTTGCTCTAAATGTCATCCTTTCTATACAGGGCAGACAAAACGGCTTGTTGTTGACGCAGGCGGTCAAGTTGAGAAGTTCAAGAAAAAATATGGATGGGAAGAAAATGAGTAAAAAAACAAATCTATTATTGCTTTCCATCCTATTTTTAATAATATCATCGTGTGCAGTAAGAAAAACTGGAAGGCAAACAGAGGTTATTAAGATAGAGCCGGAAGAAACCCTGAAAGTGGATACGATAAAGGTGGAGAAAGATACTCTTCCAGTCACCATTGAGGACACCACCAAGAAATCTACAGAACCGGAATTTACATTTGCTCCTCAAAAGGAGGAAGAGAAAAAGCGCATATTTGGGTATAGAGTTCAGATCTTCGCATTTTCTGAGAGAGAAAGGGCTGAAGCTGCAAAAGAAGAAGCACAACTCATTCTTGACCAACCTGTTTATGTAGAATATGTCCCGGGATTTGATGGAGAATACAAGGTAAGGGTCGGGGATTTTGTCTCAAGGGATGAGGCAATTAAATACAGAGATTATCTGCGCAGGAAAGGCTATCCAGACGCATTTATTGTAGAGACGTATATCACTGTCCATTGATTTGGTATCTGGCTTCCACGAATAGAGACAAGCTAAAGGAATTTCAGGACATATTAAATCCATATGGTGTAGAATTAAAATTTCCGTTATATGAGAATATATTGTTCGATATTTCTGAAACAGGAAAAACGTTAAGGGAAAATTCCCTAATCAAGGCAGAGTATCTCTATAAAATTGTAAAAAAACCTGTGATATCTGATGATACAGGATTATTTGTGGATCACCTTGATGGTACCCCAGGAATTTTTTCCAGCAGATTTGCCGGAGAAAAATCTTCGTATCTTGAAAACAGAAAAAAATTGCTCAGATTGCTGGAGGGTGTTCCCTTTCACAAGAGAGCTGCGAAATTTAAAACAGTAATCTGTTTGTACATGGGTAATGAAATCCAATTCTTTGAAGGGCAGGTACATGGCTTTATCACCTCTGAGGAAAGGGGGGATTCCGGATTTGGATACGACCCCATTTTTCTCTATCCTCCTCTAGGCAAGACCTTCGGTGAGATACCTTTACATTTGAAGAACAGAATATCTCACAGAGGTAAGGCCATCAGGGCACTGCTCGATTTTCTAAAAAAATCCCATGGAAAAGGTAATATTTTTTGATAGAGACGGTACCCTCATCGAGGACAAACACTATCTTTCCTCTCCTCTCTATATAAGATTCAAGAAAGGTGTTTTAAAGACCCTTAAGGCTTTACAAGATAGAGGATATAAATTTTTTATAGTTTCCAATCAATCTGGAATAAAAAGAGGATTTTTTTCATATAGAAGAGCGGAGAGGATAATGCGAGAACTTGCCAGCAGATTAAAAGCCGAAAAGATTTTGATAGAGGGAATCTATTTCTGTCCACATCATCCTGGAGAAAGGTGTCCCTGCAGAAAACCGAAAACATTTCTATTGAAAAAAATTAAAAAAACATATCCGGAGCTAGATTTTTCAAGATCTTATTTTGTTGGTGATAAAAAAGAGGACATCGAAACGGGAAAAAGATATGGTATTAAAACAATTCTTCTTTCTCCCGATTGTAATGAAAAGTTTGAAGCGGACTTCTGCATAAAGTCCTTCTCAGAACTATTGCATATTATTGGGGATTAAATGAACATCAGAAAAATTGCCCTTCATGTTATCATAAGAGTCCTGGAAGAAGGTGCATGGTTAAATAAAATACTGACTCATTTCCTTTTCAAGATTCAGGATGCAAGGGATAGAGCTCTTCTCACTGAACTTCTCTATGGCACGGTGAAGCAGAAACTGCGCCTTGACTGGACCATCAGCAAATTCCTCAAGAAATACTACATCGAGGAATTACCCCCTTCCATTAGGAATATTTTAAGACTTGGGGCGTACGAAGTCCTTTTTCTTAACATTCCCCCTTACGCTACTGTCAACGAATACGTGAAGTTAGCAAAAAAGGTGGGACACCGGGGAACTGCCGCTCTCGTTAATGCTCTGTTAAGAAAAATTTCTTCAGAAAGACCTGAACCTCAAGAGCCATGGATCAAATATTCTCATCCTCAATGGCTCTATGAGCGATGGAAACAGAGGATGGGAGAAGAAGAATGTATCAGACTGATGGAATATAACAATTCTCCACACATAATATTTATCAGAATCAACACGTTAAAAGTTACACCATCTGATTTCGAAAAAGAACTCAAAAAAAGCGGCGTTAATTTTGAAAGGCTCTACTTTCCGGAAACACTGAGAATAGAAACTCCCCCCCAGTTTCTACCCATAGATGAATCCTCATACTTGGTTCAGGATCTTTCCACTCAGATCGCCATACATTATCTCAATCCTGAACCTCATTCTACAATTTTGGACATGACAGCGGCACCGGGTGTAAAAACAACACATATTTCACAATTAACATCTGATACGGCCTGGATCGTGGCTGTTGAGAAAAATAAAGGCAGGTCCAGACTAATCAAGGAGCTGGGAAGGAGAATGGGTATTAAAAATATAGATATAGTTGTTGGAGATTCTGCATATATACCCTTCAAACACCGATTTCAATTTATACTTCTTGATGCCCCTTGTACAGGACTCGGTACATTACGACGGAAGCCAGAAATAAAATGGAGAATTAAAGAAGATGACATACACAGAATGAGCGCTTTACAGAAGAAACTACTTGAAAACGCTGCCCGACTAGTTAAAAGAGGAGGTTTTATTCTTTATTCTACCTGTACAATTGAACCTGAAGAGAACGAAGAAAATATAAAGTATTTTCTTACCAACTTTACCGACTTCAAACTGGTTACGGAAAAAAATATTCCAGAAAATTTCGTTAAAAATGGATTTCTTTTCATTGAAGGGATAAAATATAACTGTGATTACTTTTTTGGGGCAAAACTCCAGAAAGTGAGGTGAAATATGAAGATATATATCTCCATTGATATGGAAGGTTTATGGGGTCTTTCCTCCTGGAGTGAGGATAAACAGGACATAAAAAGGGCCATAACGAGGGAACTAAAGGTGGTACTTGGTGCCCTTGAAAAATCCACAAGGGGAAAATTAAATGTCCTGGTTGCCGATTCTCACTCATATGGAGAAAATCTTATTATGGAGGAGTTACCTGATTATGTGGAGGTCATTAGAGGATATCCTCGAAAATTTTACATGATGCACGGGCTGGATGAAACTTTTGATGCCTGCATGTTTATAGGATATCATACCCCCTGTGGTCTAACTCCAGGTCAGATGGATCATACCTATTCTTCCTCTAGCATTTTCAAAATCGAGATAAACGGTAGAAGTGTGGGAGAGTCTGAAATCAATGCTCTTCTTGCCGGTCATTTCAATGTTCCTGTCATATTAATATCCGGTGACAATCAACTTTTTAACTTTTCGAAAAAAAATTTTCCAAAAACTCAGTTTGTAATCACAAAATATGCCATTTCAAAATTTGCTGCTAGAATGAGACCATGGAAAGAAGTGGTAGAGGAATATAAAATAAAAGTCCGGAAAGCGGTGGAAAATATTGAAAAAATCTCTCCTATAAAGTGGGAACCCCCCTATACTGTGGAAATAGAACTACTGGACACCTCAAAAGCTTATACAGCCTCCATAATTCCCGGAGCAGCTCTTGTAGATGGAAGAAAGGTCAGCTTCTCCTCCAGTGATTTCAAGGATATTTACAGGTTTATAATGAGCACCTCTCTCATAGCATGGGCAGCAAGAAAGAGCTAAAATATACTCTGGAAACAGATGTAAGATATATTAAAGGTGTCGGTCCAAAAAGAGCAGGACTTCTAAGAAAACTGAGAATTAACACCATTGAAGATCTCTTCTATTTAGCACCAAGAAGGTATGAAGATAGACGAAACATTATTCCCATTAAAGACATTAAACCAGAAATTTACGCAACAGTAAGAGGTTTTGTCAGTCTAAAGGGAGCAAGAAAAATTTTTGGTAAGAATGGCTCAGCTATTGTAATAGAAGATGGCACAGGTTGGATTGAAATCTGCTGGACCATTCCTGAAATTGTAAAACAATTTTCTCTAGGTGATGAAGTGATAGTCACAGGGAAGGTAACACTTGATAAGCTCTACAATAAACCGATTTTTGTTCATCCAGAATATGCAATAATTGGGAAAAAGGGGAAAAAGGAACTAGTTGCCGGTTCTATAGTACCTATATATCCCCAAACCGAAGGCTTAGACACTCGTTTTCTCAGAAGAATAATTCACGAAGCTATTGAAGAACCCTCTATACACATTCCAGAGACTTTACCGGAGGCTATTAGAGAGAAATATAAACTTTACAGTAGGGCCACCGCCATAAAGAAGCTACATTTCCCCGACAATCTTGATGAGGCCAAAAGGGCTCGTGATACTCTGGCTTTTGAAGAACTCTTTTATTTTTTCCTCACTTTGGGAAAACAGAAAAAGGAAATCACCGGGAAGAGTGTCCCACTTTTTAAAAAAGGAACTCTTACAGAGCATTTTTTACGTACACTCC
>QNDO01000103.1 GCA_003644895.1 Candidatus Hydrothermota bacterium
AATAGCTTTGCCGCCTCTCATTATATAATCGTCTATTGCTTTCTTTTGAGATTCTCTGAGACTATCCAATCCAATCACCATAAGACAATTGGTACTTGGAGGGATTATACTATCAATAACCCTCACAGTCATTTCATTAGATAAGGTATCCTTTAATACTTTAAAATCTTCAAGCTTCGATTCACCTTTACCCAGAATTATTCCTACGACTCTCTGTTTACCTGCAGTGAGTTTTAAGATCTTTGATGTAAGAAGATACTCTAAATTGGAAGCTTCTTTAACAACAGGAATCTTCTCAACCTTATCTTCATAAAATATGGCTACCCCGAGATACCCTCTCACTGCTTTAATTTCGTCCTTTTCGTACACATTGACCTGAATAGCTGGAATGCCCAGCCTGAAGGCTTGTTGTTCTAACTTCTTATCTTTTGTAGGATCGAAAAATTCAACCTGGATTTTACCATGTGCATACGATTTGTACTCTTCAAGAAGGTCTTTCAGCTGCTCCTTAATTGGCAGGAGATATGGTGGAAGATTCTCGGAAAAGAAGACTTTAACAATCACAATGTCATCGAGATTTTTCAAAATTTCTTTAGTGGAAGAAGAGAGGGTATACCTTTTATTTTCCGTAAGGTCCAGTCGTGCATGCCAGTTTGTAGATATTATATTGATAAGCAAAAAAGCAGCCAAAATATAAATCACAAAAAACCAATTTTTTGCTCTTATATTTTTTCCTTTCATGGCCTTTTCTCCTTTATCACGTAATAAGTTAAGAAGATAAAGAATGCAATGAAAGAAAGATAGTAAATTAAGTCTCTTGTGTCAAGGACACCTCGTGCGATACTTTTGAAATGATATCCCAATCCAAGAAATTGAAATACTGAAGCTACTCCCTGAGGAAGTGATATAGTGACCAACCTTTCACCAATAATAAAGAAAAAGAAAGTAATGATGGCCCCAAGTATAAATGCTACAACCTGATTTTTGGTTAGCGATGAGGCGAACATTCCTATAGAAATATACGCAGCACCCAGAAACAAAGTTCCGATATAACTTCCAATCACTTGTCCCCAGTCAAGATTCCCTAAGATGGATATAGATACTGGAATAATCAAGGTAAGAAATATTGAAAATGTGAAAAATAAGAAGCTAGCAAGAAATTTCCCCAACACAAATTCCCATTCATTCACTGGCATGGTGAGAGCTATCTCAAGAGTCCCTGATTTCCTTTCCTCAGCAAAAAGTTTCATTGTAATTGCCGGAATAAACAGAAGGAAAATCCAGGGGAGTAATGTAAAGAAATCTCTCATGTCAGCTTGATTCATTAGGAAAAAACCCCGCATGAAGAGCCATGATGTTACTGAAAGGAAAATAACTAGATAAATATAACCCATTGGAGAAATAAAATAAGATAGAATTTCTTTTCTAGCCACAAGAATTGTCCGTTTCATGCCTCTCCTCCTGTTAACCTCAAAAATACCTCTTCCAGTGTGGCTTTTTCTCTCCTCATCTCAAGAATTGGGAAATTATAGTCTTTGGCAAAGTTGAAAATTTCTTCTCTAATGTCCCTATTCTCAGGCCCACGTAAAACAAATGTTGATGCTTCATCCTCTTTCCCAACAAATTTAATATCTTCAAGAAATGTAAGTGACTGCAACTTTTGCCTAATTTCTTTTTCGTCACCTTTGAAAGTGACATGTAGCAGATTTCCACCCTTTGCTATGATACTCAATTCATCGGGGGTCCCTCTTGCAACAATTTCGCCCTTGTTGATTATTATTACACTACTGCAAACAGCCTGTACCTCCTGCATAATGTGTGTGGAAAGTAAAACTGTTTTTTCTCGGGCAAGCTCCTTTATCAAATTTCTGATCTCCAATATTTGATGAGGATCAAGACCACTGGTTGGTTCATCAAGGATGAGAATAGATGGGTCATGAAGAAGAGCCCTTGCTAGTCCAACCCTTTGTCTGAAACCCTTGGAAAGATCTCCAATTGGTCTAGTAAGAACTTCTTTGATACCTGTTTGATCCACCACTGTTTTAAGCCGCTCTTTAAATCTCCTTCCATCCATTCCGTAAATTTTTCCCGATATAAGCAGCAATTCATAAGGGGTGATGTCTTCATAGAGAGGGTTATCCTCAGGTAGATATCCTATTTCTCTTTTAACAATCTCGGGCCTTTCTTCTATATTTATATCTTTCACAAATACCTGCCCTCTGTCTGCATATAAAAATCCCGTAATAATTCTCATGGTGGTTGTTTTACCTGCGCCGTTAGGACCCAGAAGCCCTACAATCTCACCCTTCGAAACTTCAAAACTTACATCCTTTACTGCTTGAATCGAGCCAAAAGCCTTCCATATCCCCTCCACTCTAATCATAAGAGACCTCCTTTATACGGAATCCTGATATTATATATATTTTTATATTTTTATTTTATTTTTGTATCCATGTCTTTTCAACTGATTGAATACTCAGCTCTATCTTTGCATACATGTGTTTACAATTAACATTCATTGACAATACAGTGAAACTTCATTATAATGGAATATGATATCTTCACTAATATTTCCTTTAGAAACCCCAAAACAAGGAGGCATTTATGAATGCTGATATGGAAAAAATATGGGGCAAAACGTTTGCTAAAAGAACAGAAAAGATTAAAAGTAGCGTCATCAGGGAACTTCTAAAAATTACCCAGCAGCCCGATATAATTTCATTTGCTGGTGGTCTTCCTGCACCGGAATTATTCCCTATCAGAGAAATAGAAGAAGCATGTAGATACCTTTTACCTAGACTGGGACAGAAAATGCTACAATACAGCCCCACAGAAGGCATACAGCAACTCAAGGAATTTCTCGCAGAAAAAATGCAGAAATACGGGGTACCTGCTGAACCAGAAAATATTCTTCCAACCCATGGTTCACAACAAGCTCTTGACCTGATAGGAAAAGTTTTTATTAACGAAGGAGATAAAATACTCACATCCCGTCCCACGTATCTTGGTGCAATTCAAGCATGGAATGCATATGCTCCTGAATACATGACGGTAAGAATGGATGACCATGGAATGACCGTTGACGAAATGGAAGAGATACTGAAAAATCATAAGATTAAATTTATCTACGTTTTGCCTAATTTCCATAACCCTGCAGGAGTCACACTTTCACTGGAAAGAAGAAAAAAAATAACCGAGCTTGCGGAAAAATATGATACTTTCATTGTTGAAGACGATCCGTATGGAGAATTGAGATATGAAGGGGAGGACCTTCCAACTTTAATCTCCATGAAAAAAGAACGGGTTATCTATTTAAGTACATTCTCAAAAACCCTTGCTCCTGGATTGAGGCTGGCATGGATAACTGCTCCTAGTTTCGTAATTAAAAAACTTGTCCAGGCAAAACAGGGTGCTGACCTCCATACTGGGACTTTTGTACAGTATATCGCATGGGATGTTGCAGATCGTGGAATAATAAAGGCACACGTGAAGAAGATTAGAGAAGTCTATAAAAGGCGGAGAGATCTGATGCTTGAAGCTATGGAAAAATATTTTCCAAAGAAAGGAGTTAAGTGGACAAGACCGGAAGGTGGCATGTTCCTCTGGGTTATTCTACCAGAAGGTGTGGATACAGCTAAATTACTGGAAAAAGCGGTGGAGAGAAAAGTTGCTTATGTTCCCGGATTTGCCTTCTATCCCAATGCAGACGATGGTCACAATACAATGCGCCTTAATTTTTCCAATGCTAGTGAAGAAAACATCGTGGAGGGCATCAAACGCCTCGGCGAGCTTCTTAAGGAAGAACTTGGAGAAAAGTGAGCTTCATACTGTAATTGAGGGGGGCGGGAAGTTAATCCCTGCCCCCCTCCTTAAATTCTAAACCTTATTCTTCAGGTGGTTTAATTTTCTCAAAAATCGTATAAATTACAGGAATCACGAAGAGCGTGAGGATCATAGCTGTGAAGAGACCACCAATTATAGCGATGGCCATTGGACTTCTCATTTCAGCACCGTGACCGTGTGTGGAAAGAGCCATGGGAAGCATACCAAAAATTGTGGTGAGACCCGCTATCATCACTGGTCTTAATCTGATAGAAGCACCTTCCACAACTGCTTCGTAATCAGGAACTCCTTTATTCCTCAGTTGTTTTATCAATGTAATCATAACTATCCCTTCATTAACCGCTATACCTATCAAAATAAGCACTCCCACAAGAGATGGAACGGATATAGTAGTTCCTGTTATCAAGAATATTAACACCACCCCTATAATAGCAAGAGGGAGCGAGAAAATCACAATAAACGGATCCTTAAATGATTCAAATTGTGCAGCCATTATCATATACACCAGTAATGCTGCTCCTATAATTGCAAACAGCATATTCTTAATCATTTCCTGTATCTGCTCAAATTCACCAGAAAGCTCTATACTGTATCCCGTAGGAACAGAGATAGATTTTAATACTTTACTAATATCTCTCATTATTTCCCCTGTACTCCGCCCTTTATTGTCCGCCATAACCTTAACAACTCTTGATTGTTTTTCTCTATCAATCTGAATCGGCCCTAGTGCAAAAGAGAAATCTGCCACTTCTTTCAGAGGAATAATACTCCCTGCAGGTGTTTTAATCGGGAAGTATTTAACCCTGGTATAATCCTCTTTAAGAAATGTAGTGTCAGCTTTCACCACAATATCATACTCCTTACCCTTTTTCTTAAACAGGGATACTTTCGAACCATGGAGAGCAATTTGGAGTTCCCTCTGAATACCCGCTGCACTCAGTCCATAATAAGCAGCCTTCACTCTATTTATATGTATTCTAAATTCAGGTTTTGCTTTTTTGAGAGAAATTTCTGGAAGATAAACTCCCTCAATTTTTGAAATCTCTGTTTTTATTTTTTCAGCGAGGGCATTCATTTCATCTAAGTCTTCACCATATATATTGATCTGAATAGGTCTCGCATTGGCACCAAGAAACATCATGCGTGTCATATCAAAGGCTTTTACCATAGCCCCATGATAGTTTGGAATCTTTGAGAGAAAATCGTTTATAACTTCGTAAGAAGTCCTGTCTCTCAAGGAGGGGTCTTTCAACGAAAGAGTAATGGTTCCTGTGTGAGATCCCGAGGCCCCACCAAGCGAAAGACCACCTTCTTCTCCAAAAACTCCTCCAATAGCAACAACATCTTCAATTTCAGGATACTGAGAAGCTATTTCAGAGAGTCTATCAAGGTAATTTTCTGTTTCTTTTAATGAGGTTCCAGGGGGTAATTCTACCTGAACTATTCCAAAAGTCCGGTCCATCTGAGGCATAAATTCGATGCCTATGAATTTAATAAGTATCAGGGAAACAAGAAAAAGCCCTGCTGTTATACCAAGGATAAGCCCTCTCTTTCTTAGTACAAATTTTTCGAGTATTTTTCTGTAAAATCTTTTAATTGGTCCAAACCAGTATTCCCTGGTTGCTTCCTTAACTGCAACTTTTCTTTTCACTATTTGGGATGTAAGCATAGGAATAATTGTAACTGAGACGAACAACGATGCTAAAAGCACAGAGGTTACAGTTACAGCTAGAGGCTTTGTAATCTGTCCAATCATTCCCCCTATATATATAAGGGGCAAAAATACGGCAATATTTGTGAAAGTTGAAGCTGATATTGCCAGCCATACCTCCTGTGCCCCATTTATTGCAGCTTCCTTCGGGCCTTCGCCCATCTCTTCGTGCCTGAAAATATTTTCAGTAACCACAATGGCAGCATCTACTAACATCCCAACACCTAAAGCGATACCTCCAAGGGTCATCATGTTAAGTGTGTATCCGAAGGCATGAAGAACTATAAAAGTTAAAACTACAGAAAGAG
>QNDO01000104.1 GCA_003644895.1 Candidatus Hydrothermota bacterium
ATTTTGCACATAGGGTCAAATCTTCAGTATCACTGAAAAATAATCTGCTCATGATGAAATAGCATATTTTCATTTTTATTTAAATATTTTATACACTTTCTATATCTTTGGCAAACTGGAGAGTATACAGATGGTAGTAAAGTCCCCTCTTTTTAATCAATTCTTCGTGTTTACCACTTTCTTTAATTGTCCCATCATAAATCACTATGATATTATCAGCGTCTTTGATAGTTGAGAGTCTATGAGCAATCACAATGGATGTTCTATTCTGGAGAACCTTTTTAAGAGCCTTCTGTATCAGATACTCAGTATGTGAGTCTACATTAGCTGTTGCTTCATCCAAGACCAGGATTTTAGGGTCAAAGGCGATTGCTCTTGCAAAGGATAAAAGTTGCCTCTCACCCACAGAGAGTGTGGTACCTCTTTCACCGAGTTCTGACTTAAGACCTTCATCCAGTTTTTGAATGAACTCATGGGCATACACATATTTGATAGCCTTTTCCACCTTTTCTTCGCTTATTTTTTCGTTATATAATTTAACGTTTTTTTCCACAGGACCTGAAAAAATGAAGACATCCTGTAGCACCAGGGCCATCTGAGATCGCAGATATCCAAGGTCATATTCTTCTATATCTATATCATCAATCAAAATTCTACCTTTGTTGTGCCTGTAAAACTGGAAAATAAGACTTATCAGCGAAGTTTTCCCTGCTCCTGTTGGTCCCACAACAGCCAGTGTCTCTCCTGGATTGACAACAAAGGATATATCTTTTAGAACCCATTCATCCCTATTATAAGCAAACCATACATTTTTAAACTCTACTTTACCCCGAATCTGTTTTCTTAACCCTTTGCCCTTAAATTCCACATTTTCATCCAGTAAGGCAAATATTCTCTCTCCAGCAGCCATGGCAGATTGCATAATATTGTATTTTTCTGAGAGATCTCTTATGGGCCGGAAAAACATGTCAATGTATGATATAAAAGCAACCAAAGCACCGAAAGAGAGATTTGCCCGGATTACCTCACCTCCACCAAGCCAGATAAGCACTGCAAGGGCCAATGCTCTAATTACTTCAATCAATGGGCGAAAGACGGCGAAGATGTAGAGCTGCTTCATATTTGCGGCAAATAATTGGTTATTGACATCCAGGAATCTTTTCCACATCGTATCTTCCAGAGTAAAGATCTGGATTATTCTGATTCCTGAGATAGTCTCCTGAAGAAAAGCATTCAAGGCCGCGATTTTCTTCCTTACAATTCTGTAAGCATTTCTAACCTTTATGCGGAAAACCACAGTAATAAAAACTATTAAAGGCGTCAAGGCGACCATATACAGGGTTAGACGTGGATTCATTCGATACATAATTATGAGAATCCCGGCCAGTAACATTATATCCTTTAGTAGGTATACAAGTACAGAACTAAACATTTCGTTGATAGCAGCCACATCGTTGGTGGGTCGAGTTACAATTCTACCTGCAGGATTTTTATCAAAATAAGCAAGAGGGAGGTGGAGTATATGCTCCATAATTTTTATTCTCATGTCGTACATTACTCTCTGCCCAACATATTGCAGAGTGTAAACCTGGGCAAAAGTAAATATGAAGTTGAAGACCAAGATTCCCAGAAAAATTGCTGCAAATATATATATTGCTCTGATGTCCCTTTCCCTTAAAATTCTAATTTCTTTTTTATTGAAATTTTTCAGGGAATTTTCAGGTATTGCATACTTGTTGTTCTGTGTGGGAATAAAATATTCTGCTTTCCCCTTTATGAGTTTATTTACTATGATAAAACGTGTTTTCCCTAGAAGACCTTCCTTTTCAAGTTCTGCTTTATCTGCTCTTGAAACCTTTGATATATCTAGGAGGACCCTCCCGTCAGTTAATATTACAGTGCGATTCATAAATCTGCTGTCCAATTGTTCAGGTTGTGTGACTTCCACATAATGTGGAATTATATTACGATCAATTGCTGTTTTAGTGATGTAAGGGATTGCTAGGTCAAAAATACTGGTAAAAGCCAAGAATAAAATAGCCAGTGCCATTAATTTTCTATAGGGCTTTAAAAATGTGAAGAATCTCTGTAGTATAGTTTTATCATATATTTTTGTTCTGGTTTTATCCTGCAACTTCTTCCTCCAGCTTTTGCATTTCGTATATATGCTTGTAGATACCTTCTCTTGATATCAATTCTTCATGTGTCCCCCTATCCACGATTTTACCTCTATCCAGAACAATAATTTGGTTGCAGTCTTTGAGTGCCGAAACGCGATGGGAGATTATTATCGTAGTCTTTGTTTTTAAAAAGTCAGATAAATTTCTTAATATGCGTGATTCTGTCTCAGCATCCACTGCGGATAGTGCATCATCAAGTATAAAAATAGGTGCGTTTCTCAACACAGCCCTAGCTATGGCCAGCCTCTGTCTCTGTCCACCTGAGAGTGTAACCCCCCGTTCTCCTACCTGAGTATTAAGACCATCAGGCATTTCCATGATTTCATCGTATATTTCTGCTACCTTCAAGGCATTAATAATTTCGTCTTCTCCAGCATCGGGATTTCCATAAGTAAGATTTTCTTTAATGGTTGTAGAAAATAGAATACTCTCTTGCGGTACAAGACTTATAGATTTTCTTAAATCGTCAAGATACATACTCCTCACATCTACACCATCTATATAAATAGAGCCTTCCGGGGGATCGAAAATTCTTGGTATTAAATAAACAATAGTGCTTTTCCCAGAACCTGTTCTACCAAGAATTCCCAGTTTCTCCCCCTGTTTGATTTCGAAGTCTATGTCATAGATAATCGGCTTGTTAGGTACATATCCAAAGGTTAGGTTTCTCACACATATGTTACCTTCTAGCTTGACTTTCCTAGGATGTGGAGGACTTGTGATTTCCGGTTCCGTTTTTAAAATTCTCTCTATACGGTCCATAGAAGCAGCACCTCTCTGTAGGAGGTTGGTAACCCAGCCTATTGCAATCATAGGCCAGATCATCATTCCGAGGTAGCTTGAAAAAGCGACAAAATCTCCAAGAGAGATCTCGTTGAGGATTACTTTTCTTCCACCAACAAGTAATAGTAACGCAATAGATAGGCTGGCAAAAAGATTTATAACAGGTTGAAATGCTCCCCATACTTTCACAAGCTTCATATTTTTTACAACAAAACTGTTGTTAATTTTTTCAAAATCACGGAGCTGCCCATTCTCTTGGGCAAAACCTTTAATTACTCTTATACCGGTTATAGCTTCCCTCACACTTTCAGTCATTGTGGAAAAGGTTCTCTGGACATCCTCAAAGAGTTTATATATTAGTTTTCCAAAGGATAACATAAAAATGGTGAGAATAGGAAGAGGTATCACTGTATAAAGTGTAAGTGTCGGTGAGATACTTATCATAGCACCCAGAGAAAAAATGGAATAGATGAACGTGTCTGATAGAGCTACAATTCCCATTCCAACAGCCATTCTGATGGCATTTGCATCATTTGTGGCATGTGCCATAATCTCTCCAGTACGCTCTTTATTGAAGAAATTTGCAGACAATTTAAGCAGATGGTAATATAGTTCATTTCTCACATCACGTTCTACTTTTCTAGCTGTGCCCATTATGAAATATCGCCAGAAAAATCGAAATACAGCAATAAATAATGCCAGTCCCAGGATATACAATCCAAAACGCAGAAGAATACCCGATGTGGCATTCCCTGATCTCAGTGAATCCACAGCTCTGCGAACAATAAGAGGAATAACGAGTTGGGCAAGATCAACCAGTAAAAGTGCTATAATTCCCAGCAAAATCTGGAATTTATATTTGAGCATCCTTTTTAGTAGTCCTCTCATTTTATATAAGCCTTGTTATCAAAATGGCCGAAAATTCTATTATTATGACCGGAATGATGAGCATGCTGTAAACTTCTTTCATTGATACCCGGTAGTATTCTTTGGTTGTGATTAAACAAAGATGAAAGGGGGAAAGCATCACTCCCATAAACCCTGACACATAGGCTATATATGCAAAGGGTTTATATTGTGAAAAAAGAGGCATCAAGAAAGGAAACGTAACTCCAACAGCAGCCTGAGTGAGACCCGTAACAAAGCCCACGCTGAAGGGTAACGTGGTAATTGCAAAAAGTGGAGATGTGCGATTTTCGAAAAATTTGACAAAAGAATTGAGAAAAGTGGTATGTTCGGTAGCACCTTTAAATATCAGAATCACCAGTATCAAAAAAGTTGTTCTAGAGATTAAGGATTTTTTCAGTATCTCGATAATTCTTTTCCCTGAAATTCTTTTCCACAAAATAAACAAAATTGTGGTTAATGGTAGAGCCACAAGAGTGCTTACCTTTAGTACTAGAATAAGTACTATTAAGAAAAATATCGGCCATAATGCATGGATAGATAATTTAAACCACTGGTCATTTTCTTCTCTTTCATGATAAATTGAATATTTTTTGCTAGGAATGAGTATATGAAGCATTATAAGACCAATAATAATAGAAATAAAGAGAAATATTGATTGTTTCAGTATGAATTGAGAAATTTTGATGTGAGAGAAACCCGATGCAATGATGATGGCAGGATAAAGGGGCCAGGAAAATTCCCATATATGACGGAACCAGTAATTAAAAAAAAATTTAAGTTTGTTTTTAATTCCTATAATATCTCCAGTAGTGTCAGAAAGAGTTGCTGTCATCATGGCCCCAGCGGGCATGGGCAACAATCCGAATATAGCAGGTAATAAGAAAAGAGCTGTACGCATATCTTTAGTCACAGCTCTGAGAAAACGGAGGAGGTCTTTATCGAAGTGCGAATATTTAAAACTGTGCGCGAGTATTTGAACTAATATGACTAGAAAGAATACTCTGAAAAATGCAGGATTGAATATTTCTTTAATATATTCTGTAGATACCCCCCCAAAAATAGCCACAATACAAGTCAAGATCACGGGTACCAAAAAGGCTAAAATTTGGCCGAGATTTTTTGTCATTCCTGATCGGCAGCTTCTTTCATCCTGGTTAAGAGTTCAAATAACTTTTCTTTTTCGTCTTCTGTTAACTCCTGAGTAATTTTCCTTAAAAAATCCACCCTTTTGTCTATTACTCTTTTTATTACCTCTTCTCCGGCTGGTGTTAAAAGTACAATTTCACTCCTTCTATCTTTTTCTCTTTTTGCTCTTTTAACAAATCTTCTTTTCTCTAAACGTTCTACAATCCCTGAAATTGTACTCTTTGCAAGATAGAGGTCCTTGGAGAGATTGGTCTGATTCAGAGGACCGTTAAAATAAAGGTGTACCATTAGATTGAACTGAGGCGGAGTTAAGCCAATTTCATTTAAGGCTTCACGGCCCTTCTTTGTGATTTTGAAGGCCAGGTCTCTCATCACTTTTTCCAATTCTCTTTCAATCATCTAAACACCTCCCTGTTCGTAATACTAACATTTTAAATTATAGGATAATTATAGTCAAATATTTCTTGACATTTCAAAATATATACACCAAATTATTAACATGAATAGGGATGTTCTAATGAGGGATGAAGTAACGGGTTTGTATAATAGACGGTATTTTAACGAGTTATTATTTGCTGAATTCAAACGGTATGAAAGGTATAAAACTCCCTTTTCGATTGTGATACTGGAAATAAAAGAAAAAGGTAGAGAGAACTTCGACCAGAAATTAACTTTCTGGGGGAATCTTTTGAAAAGATTTTCGAGAGAATCTGATATTCTGGCAAGATTTGGTGTGCATAAATTTGCCGTGTTACTTCCTGATACTACCTCGAACATTGTAAAAACTTGGGAACAAAGAATTTTAAGTCATATGACTGACGAAGAAGCTATAACGC
>QNDO01000105.1 GCA_003644895.1 Candidatus Hydrothermota bacterium
AACCTGAAGATATGATTTCTTTAACAATTTCTGGAGCTGAAGTGGAGATCAAAGAAGGCACCGTGGAATCACTTAAAATAAAAGGGGAAGGGGTTTACAACTTCAAAAGAAAGGATTCGGAAGTAGAAGTGAATTTTTCTGCAGGCGAAGGCACAATATGGGTCCCTCCAGTAAGAAATATAAACCTTAAGGCCACAGGAAGTGAAATCAAAGGAGAAATATCATCTGAATCCATTTCTATTATCGCACAAGGGGCTGAGGTGGAGCTTGATTTAAACAAATGCAGTATATTCAACCTCAAAGCCCAGGGGGCTGAGGTAAAATTGAATTTCGGAAACGGTGAATTGGCAGAGTCTAATCTTTACATTCAGGGGTCCGACTGCCTGATCAATGGTATTGGTGGCGATATAAAAATTAAGGGCGAAGGTTCAGATCTTGAAGCCGAACTCACAAGTAAAATAAAAGACATGAAAATCGAAATGAAGGCTTCAGATGTGGAAGTTAAAGTCAGGGAGAATTTCGATGGGGTTATATTACTTAAAGCCAAATTCGGGAATATTGAGAAAAAATTAGATGTAGAAATGACAAAAGAAGGTGAATATTCAAAAATCATTACCGGCGAAGGAAAATCGCGCGTGGAGATAATCAATGATTTCGGAGATATCACTGTTTCATAACCGGTGAGATAATTCTATATGATTAGTGTTGAAAGTACGCTGAGATAACACTAAAATCCTTCCAAAAGGAGGATTTAATGCTCAAAGCGCTATTGTTATTGCTTATCGGTGGACCTCTATATTACATTCAGGACCCCCTGGGAAAAGGAATAGAACCTCTCCTTAAAAATCGAGACATCAAAATTATTAAACAGGTAGATCAACACACATGGCTGGTAGAAGGCGAACTTGAGAAACTCAACACAGGCATCTACAGAATAGCAAGATATTTTAAACCAAAAGGTAAAGTTAAGCATCCAAGTATTAAAACACTGGATATTGAATGGGATCCGTTTATAGACTCTGTACTATCTACAATTTCCATTGATTCACTCAAAGCTTTCATACAAAGATTGCAGAATTTCAAAACAAGATATGCATATACAGATTCCTGCAGAGCTGCAGAAGAATGGCTTAAAATTAAACTTTCTCATTACGTTGACTCATCTAAATTATGGGGATTTAATCATAACGATACCTGGATGCAAAATGTAATCGGCTATAAGACAGGCCAACAGCAACAATTCGTTATGATAACATCACACCTTGATGCCATAACCTATGAAGATCCCTATAATTTTGCACCAGGTGCAGATGACAATGCGTCCGGTACTGCAGTGGTTTTAGAAGCAGCGAGAATCTTAAAAGACATAGAAACTGACTTAAGTATTAGATTCGTTCCTTTTACTGCAGAAGAGCTGGGACTTATTGGAAGTGAACATTATGCGGATCACATCTACACAAATTCAGAGCCCCTTGTGGCTACCTTAAACTTTGACATGGTGGCATACCAAACACCAGATGGGCATGACTTTGAAATTTACGGAGATTCAACTGGTCTGGCGTTCAACATAATGAAACAGGTAGCAGAGCTTTATACCCCAACTAATAATATTTTTATACCAGAATATACATGGGGTTCAGACCACGCACCCTTTGCGCTTTATGGGTATGACTGGACTTTTGTAATCGAAAGTAACTATCATCTAAACCCCAATTATCATAAGCCCACAGATTTACTCAGTACACTTAACGACACCCTGCTCCTTAACGCTGCAAAAATTGGAATTGGAACTTTATTATATATAACACTTTGCCCTTACCCTCCCGAAAACTTCGCGGCGTACAATGTAGGAACTGGAGACTCCTTAATGGTAAAATGGAATAAACACCCCTGGGAATCTGTAACTTATTACACACTTTACATGGGAATCAGCCCTAACTACTATACAGACACTTTAAATACAGCTGATACCCTTATATTTATTGGAAACTTGCTTGAAGACTCCACATATTATATGCGAGTTCGTGCTAATACTCCTTCCCATAAAGGAATGTTATCCAAAGAAATTAGCATAACCTTGCATAGTAAACCTGTATCTCCCTCTTTAATTACAATTTCACCTTCCAGAAATGCTATTCAAATTGCTTGGAGGAAAAATACAGAACTTGATTTAATAGGATATAATATATACCGGAAATCAGAGCTAAACTCAAATTTTATAAAAATAAATGACGATGTCCTCACCGATACAGTTTATATAGATTCTCCCCTTGTTGATCCTTATTGGTTCTCATACTATGTTACTGCATTGGATTCAGCGATGAATGAAAGTGAACCCTCCTGTACTTTAAGTGCAAGGCCAGTAACGCTATCCAATGGTGTAGGGATTGTAGATGAATTCAGAGCTGGCAATGGTAACCCATTTTCTCCCTCTGAGAGTATGCAAAAAGCTTTTTTGGATACTGTATTTTCATGGATTGAACATGACATATACAATATAGATAGTACAAATATCACACTATCCCAGTTGGGGATACATCCAATAATACTGGTATGGGCAGATGATTATACTGAAAATCTTGCTAACGACTATATAGATGAAATAAAAAAATATTTATCTTGTGGTGGAAGGGTCATATTCTCTGGCTGGAAGCCATCTCAAAATTTCTTAAGATCGAGTTATAATACAAATATTAATGACACAATACTCGGACTTCCAGTGGATTCAATATATTTAAGCACCACACTTGACTTTCAGGGTGCTACTCCTTATGGTACATATCCTTCTTTACCCTTAGATGAAGATAAACTTCCTCCTAATTTCAACGGAACTCTCCTTAATATAGAAGGATACAAAACAAATGAAGATAACATTTTCTATCTTTTTGACTCATCAACAGATGATCCATTCTGGGAATCAATACCTTGTGGTTTAGTAAATCATGATTCTACTATCTTCTATTTTGGGTTTCCTCTCTATTACATAGAAACAGATAGTGTAAAATCTCTTTTAAGCTACATCATAGAAAACACCGTCAACCGCAAAGAAAAAAATTATCTCACACCAGGAAAACAAAAGGTAGATTTCGTTGTTAAAGGAAAGAAGCTTTTTTATAATATTGATAATCCACAACCGCGATTGAATCTGAAAATTGAACTTTACAATGTGTTAGGGCAAAGAGTACTGCAGAAATCTTCACAAAGACCCAAGGGCATTATTAAGCTCGAAAAATATAAATGTGGAATATATTTTGCTATAATTAAGTTAAATAATACTACTCACAGGAAGAAAATAATTTTGATTGACTAATTTAGTAGTTTATTATTCAGGTGGTGAATAGTTTTAATATACAAAGGAGCTTCCACCTATAAACTCTCTTAAAATAGAAGTAGGGGGCACTTCGTCCGGCATCACGCCCAAAAAATGGAAGAGGAAATTTAGCAATCTTAAAGCCTCTGAATATTCTGGCTCACTGGAATCTATACTGCGCAACAAAGGCTCTGCATAATTTTTCAACACCGCAAGCTCGTATACAAGGGCACTGTTGAACATAACATCTGCCTCTTCTTGATACGGAAATATATTCTTCTCCTCTCCCCTAATAACTTTAGGCCACATTTTGAGGGTTTCCAATGCTGTATGTCCTCTATATCTGAAATCTCTTACTATCCTTCTTATAAGTCTTGTATCTCGTGTGGGAATCCTGTTAATTCTGTCAATATTCAACTGTGTTAATGCAGAGACGTATATCTTAAATTTTACAGAATCATCAACTCCTTCAGTTAATCTAGGATTTAGCGCATGAATACCTTCAACAATAAGAATATCTCCCTTTTCCATCTTTATTTTGCTACCATGCGGTTTCCTTCTCCCTTCTTTAAAGTCAAAGGCCGGAATTTCAACTTCTTCTCCTTCTAATAGTTTCTTCACATGCTCAATAAAGAGTCTGTAATCAAGAGCTTCAAACGCATCAAAGTCAAGATTCCCATCTTCGTCCCGGGGAGTATATTCTCGATCTACAAAATAATTATCCAGAGAAATGGTCTTTGGCATAAGACCATTCACCCTTAAGTGTACCTTGAGACGCTTGGCAAAGGTAGTTTTTCCAGAGGACGAAGGGCCTGAAATCAAAATAAGCTTTATCCTGTCGTAATTTTCTGTTATGATATCAGCAATTTTACCGATTTTCTTTTCATGAAGTGCTTCCTGAATTTTTATAAGTTCTGAAATCTTCATTGAATAAATAGCATCGTTCAGATATCCGACATCTTCAATTGCCAGAATCTCAGCCCATCTTTTGGATTCCTGAAAAGTTTCAAAGAGTTTTATTCTTTCTTTTACCTCTGCCAGTTTTTCGGGATTATCTCGAGATGGCAAAACGATTAAGAATCCAGGACCATAGGGAACGACATCATAAATTTTAATAAATGATGTTTCAGGAAGTAACGGACCGGCAAAATAAGCGAAAAAATTGTCCATTTTATACACATTAATCACATCTTTAACAAGATATTTTAACAGTCTCAAATCATCCGCTCTTTTCTCTCGCTGAAAAATGGATATCGCTTCTGCCTTTGTGAGTTCCAGCTTTTCTATTCGGTTATTTCTCTGAATCACCTCAGAAAGTCCACTTTTAATTATTTGAACCGCCTCTTTCGGCTCCACACCCCTAACCTCACCGTAAAGGGTATCACCATAGGAGTGTTCAATCTTGAGCTGGTCTCTCAAATTCTTTTTATCCAACACATAAGCTACTAAAAACGCAAGTGTTCGCTCGTAGGTTCTTCTTCCTTCACCACTTCTAACATCCAGTAGCTTTACTTCACCCCCGTCACTGAATTCATCAAGAAAACCTGCAAGTTGATTGTTTATAATACAACAGGTATATGGGTAATGAACTCTACCTGCAATCTCCCAGACTAATCTTCTCATGCTTACCTCCCGAATCTCTTCTCAAGCTCTTCTAGAGTAATTCGATAAATAGTCGGTCTTCCATGAGGGCAGAAAAAAGGATTCTGAGATGCAAAAAGTTGATCCAATAGAGCCACCATTTCATCCTGCGAAAGAGAATCCCCAAATTTGATGGCTGCTTTACATGCGAGTGTTTTCAGGAAAGAGTCAAATCTTTCCGGTAAAAGTTCAGTATCTTCTAAAGAATTGATAAGTTCCCGTATAAAATCTTTTGTTATTTTCTTAAGTATTGACGGAACTTTATCAATTATAACTGAATTTCCCCTCAACTTTCTGAATTCAAAGCCAAAGGCCTTGAACAGATCCTCGTACTCTTCAAATATACTGGCTTCCAAATTGGTGAGTTCCACAATTATAGGGAAAAGTAAGGCTTGCGATGAGTAGTCTTTATTCTTTAATTTTTCGTATAAAATTCTCTCGTGAGCTGCATGCTGGTCAACAATTATTATTCCGTTTTTAGTCTGAGCAAAAATATAGGAATTATGAACCTGCCAGATATTCTGAGGTGTATATTCGTACTGGGGTTGTAACTCACTTTTTACAGGAACTTCCCCAAATTCTAGCTGTTCCCCCTGCCGCTCGTTTTTGGGTTCCGACAGCACCATTTGAAAACGATCACGCCCACGAGAGTATACTCCCCTCTCGATAGCTATTGAAGCCCCAATATTTTTCTTTTCCTTGGCTAATGTTTCACTCACTGCCATGTAAACCTTTTCAAAAATTCTAAGCCCCCTAGAGAATTTAACTTCCTTTTTCTGGGGATGGATGTTAAAATCCAGTAAGCTGGGGTTAATTTCCATTAACAAAATGAAAGACGGATGACGTTCTCCCTGATTGTAAGCCCTATATATTGCCTTCCGGATACCATCATGCTTCACTC
>QNDO01000106.1 GCA_003644895.1 Candidatus Hydrothermota bacterium
AAATTTGAGATTGTCAAAGAAGGCCCTACAACTGCGGTGGTGGATGGACATAATGGTATGGGGCATGTTATTGCAAAGAAATGCATGGAACTGGCCATTGAAAAGGCCAAGAAATATGGGATGGGCATGGTGGTTGCAAGGAATTCCACCCATTACGGTATTGCCGGATATTACGTTCTTATGGCGGTGAAAGAGGGAATGATTGGAATCACCGGGACCAACGCAAGGCCCTCTGTAGCCCCCACATTTGGCGTAGAGAATATGCTGGGAACAAACCCCCTCACATTCGGTATCCCCTCAGACGAAGAATTTCCTTTTGTTCTCGACTGTGCCACTTCTATAGCCCAGAGGGGAAAGATAGAAGTCTACGCCAGAGAAAATAAGAAATGTCCTGAAGGCTGGGTAATCGGTTCAAATGGTGAAACTCTAACTGATCCCCATGAAATTCTTGAGCGTTTGAAAAATGGAACTGCAGCCCTCCTACCCCTCGGTGGTGTTGGAGAAGAAGGCGGAGGCCACAAGGGCTATGGATATGCAACTGTTGTAGAGATTCTTTCAGCGGCTCTTTCAGGTGCACATTTTATGAAAATGCTATCCGGGGTTAAAGACGGGAAGAGAGTTCCCATTCTTTTAGGTCATTTCTTTATAGCCATAAATGTCTCCTTTTTCACAGACCTTGAGACATTCAAAAAACAGGTGGGAGAAATACTGAGACAGCTCCGGGCTTCGAAAAAAATGCCCGGTCATGAGAGGATATACACAGCGGGCGAAAAAGAATATCTTGCATGGTTGGAAAGAAAGGATAAAGGTGTTCCTTTGAATAAAGCTCTGCAAAAAGAAATTTTAGAGCTGAGGGATGAATTGGGATTAACCCAGTATAAATTTCCCTTTGAAGATTGATAGTTCATTTGTAGACCTTATACTATAGACATGCGTATATTGCTTCTAGGTGCAGGAAGACAGGGTTTTACAATTCTTCAAACCCTTAAGGGGTTTGGATTTGATAATATTACGGTTGTGGATGTACATCCAGAAAATCTTGAAAGAGCAAAAGGGCTGGGAACCAGATGTATCTCACTAGATGTAAGAGATGAAAAGATTGGAGAAATCTTCAAACAGCATGACCTTATTATTGATTCCCTGCCTGCTCGTTTTGGATTTGAAATAATGCCCCGGGCTGTTGAGGAGGGTATTCCAATTATTGATATAGCTTATACAGAAGAAGATCCCCTCTTTTTGGAGGAAAAGGCCAAAGAACATGGGATATTTGTTATTCCTGATGCAGGTTTTGCACCGGGTATATCCAATCTGCTTGTGGGCTACGGTTTAAGTCTATGGAAAAACATTAAAAAAATATGTATCAAAGTGGGAGGAATACCTCTAAAGCCACATCCGCCCCTTAATTATAACATTACATGGTCTCCAGAAGATTTGATTGCTGAATACACACGACCTGTAAGAATTAAAAAAGATAATAAGATTACAGAGGTCGAAGCTTTAAGTGGTATAGAAACGGAGTACTTTGAAGAGGTTGGTTATCTCGAGTCTTTTTATACAGATGGTTTGAGGACTCTGTTAAAAACAGTTAAAGATATTCCAGAGCTTGAGGAAAAAACATTGAGATACAGAGGACATGCAGAGATTTTTAGAATCCTCAGGGAACTTCATCTTCTTGAGAATGCGCATATGAGTAATACCCTGAAGGCATTAATGAAGGAATTCAGAAAAAGTTCAGTAGAGGATATTGCACTGTTAAGGGTGGAATTTTATGTAGAGGAAGGAGTGAAGAGGTTTGAACTCATTCACAAGTATAATTTTAAAGAAAAAAGAACTGCCATGAGTGAACTCACCGGTTTTACACCCGCAATCTTGGCAAAGATGTACAGGGAGGGGAGAATAAAGAAAAATGGAGTTATACCCCTGGAAATACTGGGGCAGGATAAGGAATTTGCTGTGGGCTTTTTAAGGGAATTATCAAATCTTGGAATTAAGGTTAAAGAATATAAAAAGAAAAAAGACCTGCCCCGGAGGATAGAGAAAAGAATTCTTCCACAATATTTCGAAAAAATAGTGTCAGGAGAAAAGACCTTTGAAATCCGCCTGGCAAACTTCGACTTGAGACCCGGAGATATTCTTGTTCTCAAAGAATGGGACCCTGAAAAGGGATTTACAGGGAGGAAGGTGGAAAAAATTGTAAGTTACGTATTGAAGACAAAGGATTTGAATTTCTGGAGTGACGATGAGATTGAGAAGTGGGGGTATATGGTGGTGGGATTGAAACATTAAAGGGGAATTTCTAAATAGGGAATGTTTTAAGGGTCTATATATTATGCAATGAGAAGTTTGGCCAAGAGAATTATAGGAATTTCCATCATTTATATCATTGTTTTCTGGAAATCAATACCCCTGTACCTTTAGGTGACGATAATAAACTACAAAGAAATACAATAATGTAACAAAATTAAATACAACTACCGGGAAGGAAACTAAAATCAATTTGTACATGAAGGCTTCAAAAGATGTACTCCCTTGTAGATAAAGATGATAGTTAATTAAGGTGAAGGAATGAAGCAGCAAAATACAGAGAGAGCCCAGAATTGCTAAAAAGCTCGCTCTCCTGAGAGCCGGTAGCTCCCTTTTGTGTTCTCTATAAAAAGCAATGAAGAAAATTGTGATAAAGACAGAGTTAAGCCATAAAATCGCAAGCTCCACAGAATAAAGCTTCGCTGCAGATTGGAAAGATATATTTTTGAGATATATTACAAGCCTGGCAATAGAACCTGTAAGTGCCAGTATGGTGGCAGTTCGCAATACTGAATGTTCAGGAGAAACATACTCTTTGAGAAAAAAGCTGAAGAATAGAACCAGGAATAAAGATGCTAGAAGGGCGAAAAATCCGGTGCACTGGTTTAATAAAATATTCCTGGTAAATAATTGAGGATAAAGAGTTCCCAGTGTTCTTAAGATAAACATATAGGAAATACTAAATATTGTTAATAGGGTTGTTTTCTTTAGCATCTTATTTCTTATTTGATCTTCTCCAGTATTTCTTCTGGATTTATTGCATTCATACAGATTTTATTTTTTAAGGGACAGGTTCTTTTTTCACATGGGCTGCAGGGAGGAGGTTTGTAAAGTACAGTCACACTGGATCCTAATGGGGCTGTCCAAGTGGGTGAGGTGGGGCCAAAGATGGCGATGGTCTTTGCTCCTGCGGCTGCAGCAAGGTGGGTAAGACCAGAGTCATTACCCACAAATGCTAGAGATTTCTTTGAGATGTGGGCGGCCATACCAAGTGTTGTCTTACCACACAAGTTAACCACATTTTTGTCCTTTATCCTTTCTGCCCGTCCATGTTCTTTTTTACTTCCCAGAATTACCATCTGAATCCCCTTTTCTTGGAAGAGAAGGGCGAGTTTCTCAAAGTTTTCCACTCCCCATTCCTTTGCTGTTCCAAAGGCAGTAAACGGGGCCACTGATATATAATTATTCACCTGGTAGATTCGCAAAAGTTCTTCCGCTTTTTCTACATCCTCTGGAGAGGGAATGAATTTAGGATATGGTATCTCATTGAGGTAAATATCAAAGGGCTCCAGAAGCTTAATATAAGTCCACATAGTATGTTTGAATTTCCAATCAGAGGGGATTTTAATCCGATGGGTGAGTAAAAAATCCCTGGAATCAAAGGAAAATCCGACCCTACGAGGGGCACCCGTTAGATAACCTGATAGGGCAGAGGAGAAGGAGATGGGGATTGTAAGGAAACCATCGTACCCCCTCAATTTCAGAGATTTTTTAAAAAGATCCGAATAGGATGAAAAGGTGTAGGTTTCAAATTCGTAAAAAAGGTCTTTAAGGTGTGATTTGACAAGGATGCTTACCTCATGCTTTTTCCTAAGTTCTTTCACTAAGGCAAGACTGAATACTGCATCACCAAGCCAGTTAGGAACCCTTACAAGGATTTTCATTCTATTTTTGTTTGAGTACCACTATCTTAAGATTACCAACCACCTGTATGATCTCTGTCTGTTTTTCAATGCTGCCTCTTTTCAGAAATAGATGATTTAAAGAAGCAGGAAACTCGTAAAAAATGGGGTCTACGAATACCCATTTACCATCAAGCCACACTGCATCCCATGCGTGATAATAATAAGCCCCCGCCTGATAAATCAGCCCCACAACAATTTCTGTGGGGATTCCTGCAGCCCTTGCCAGTGCGGCAAAAAGAACAGAGTGCTCATTACAGTCTCCATAGCCGGTTTTCAAGACATCTAATGCAGTTGGAACAGTCACAGAGGGCTTCTTTTCAAGATTTTTATATACCCATGTTAAAATCTTCTCCACCTTTTCAAAATTATTTCTGCTACCCTGGGTGATGTATGAAGCTAACTGAAGGATTTCCGGAGCATCTGACTGGACATAGCTGTCCGGATATAGATACTTCTGTATGGAATCCGGCATCTCATTTTCAGCACCCATTATCTCTTCTTCTTTAAGCTCTATTATCACATAGTTCTTGCCAGTGCTCACTACTTTTTGGTTGGCCATATTGAGATCCAGCTGGGATGGAATTATATTAAGAAGTTTGAGCTTCAGATATTTTTTTGCATGGATTGGTTCTGAGGGTTTTACAGAATAAAGTCTTATGAGATCCACCTTGCTTCCCTGAGCTAGGGCCTCTTCTTTACTCTCCTCCTTCTGGACTATTCCCATAGGACCTTCTTCTTTCAAGATATGTCCTCTTATGACATAAAGTTTTGATGTAACCCCCTCATATACTAAAGTATAAAGAAATACTTTTCTTTTGTTACCTTCAAGTAGAGTGTCTTTGAAACTGATAAAATTAAGTTCGGCATGAGATAGGGTCACGGTAGAAGGGTCAAACAGTGAGATTTGCATATTCTTTTGTGGAAGGAAATTCATTAAATAAGCTTTTAATGTTGCGTTTGTATGCAGTATGCCACTGTAGGTCCAGTCTCTTTCAATAATACCCCCACCGGATGTATGGAGCTGGATGTGTAAATTTTTGCCATTGATTTTCCCATCTCCTTTTAGTTTCTGGTCTCTCGTGGTAAGACTGAATTTTAGTGAAAGGGGATTGAACCTAGAATCTGTAATAACGTCTGTTTCTGATTCCACCTTTTTTGTCTCTCCCAGCATCTTCAGTTGCATCACCATTTTCTCTTTTACATTGTATCCCGAGGATGTTTTATTCAGAGAGAGCGAAGAATATCCAATTTTATTGCCTTTTAAATAGATACCATACCAGTATTCCCTAGCAAATAAGGGAGAAGCTAAAAAAAATATAAGTAAAATTTGAATTCTTTTTCTCATTTTAAAATGATAACCACTGTTCAATGGGCAATCAAGAAGCCAAGGAGGAAAAAGAAGGTATGAGCTACCTCGGCGTCTCCAAAGTTATATTCGAAGAATCCCGATGCGAGAAAAATAATGATTAAACCAATTCCCGTTAATTTAATATATTTATTTTTTTTGATTAAAATCCACCCATAATAAAAAATTAAAAACAGAAATGCAAGAAAGAGAGGGATCCCTCCATTTACAAGCATTTGAATATAATCACTGTGAAAGTGACCGGAGAGTGCCTTTTTGATCCCCTCATCCTTATTGTATTCTTTCAAGGCATAAGTTCCCTGTTTTTCAATGTATTTTTCAGCCACATCATGCCATGCTTCATATCCCAACCCAGTGAAGGGATATTTTTGGGATATTTTTAGCCCAGTTTTCCAGAGTTCCAGCCGCAAACTTGCACTTCTGTCCTTTGAATACT
>QNDO01000107.1 GCA_003644895.1 Candidatus Hydrothermota bacterium
AGGGTTGTGGCTCGATTTGAAAAGGAACTCCAGGAACTAGAGGGGTTGCTGGATAAACTTAATAAAAAGCTTTCAAATCAGGATTTCTTGGAAAAAGCTCCAGCACATGTTGTGCAGTGTGAGAAGGAAAAAAAGCAGAATTACGAAGAGAAAATCAGAAAATTGCGTGAACATCTGGAAGGTTTAACCTAAAAAACCTGTTAAGAAATTAAGAACGCATTTTCCAACCTGTGTTAAATCATAGCCACCTTCCTGTACTATAAGAGTGGGAAGTTTTAACTTTGAGATTTCCCTCCCCATTTCTTCGAATATATGCTCTGTAAGCATCATTCCACCAACAGGATCGCTGAAAAGAGTATCAACACCCAGTGAGATTATCAGATAATCGATATCTTTTTTGGAGATAGCATCAAGAGCATAGCCGAGCTTTTGTAAGTAAGCTCTATTATCAGCATCGTCCTCCAGTACGATATTAAGATTCCATCCCTCACCCGGACCTTCTCCAATCTCTTCCGGATACCCCCAAAAATACGGAAAGGCATAGGCTGGGTTTGCGTGAAGTGATACGAAAAACACCCTATCACTATCGAAGAAAATTTCCTGAGTCCCATTCCCATGGTGATAATCAATGTCTAGGATAGCGACTCTACCCTTTTTGCTGAGTACATGGGCTCCCAGGGCTGAATTGTTCAAATAACAGTAACCACCAAAATAATCCTTACCAGCATGATGTCCCGGAGGTCGTACTGCAGCATATACTATTTTATTCTTATCTGTCAGTATCTTCCGGGCCGCTTTTACCACCGTAGATGCAGCATTCAAAGATGCGCTGAAAGTACGTCTGGTAATCGGTGTGGCTGAGTCAAAACAAAAGTAGCCACTTCTTTTCGTAATATCTTCAGGTAAAAGTGAAATCTTTGGTACGGCAAATGTATCTGGAATGTGATAATCATCATCGCTAAGGTATTTTGAAATCTCTGCATAAAACTTCAAGAGTTTTTCTGAATGGACTTCCTTAATGTTAGGGACATTGGTGGAAAAATTAGGGTGTATCTCAAAAACTTCTGGATCTTGTTCCAAAATCTTAAGTATGTTCTTCAATCTTTGCGGGTTTTCGAAGTATTCTTGTTGTTTCCCTCTTGAAAGCTCGAAGGGTGGATTATGTAAGGTATGGTATACACTAAAATAGACTTCTATTTTCATACCCTACTCCTTGTTTATTGGATGTCTAACAACATATTATGACTTGATTCTTTTGGAAACGCCGGATTTTATGTACCACCTATCCCTCCTTGACTCATTTTTATGATAAGATTACTCCTTTGACCTGTCAATATTTTGAAATTCAGGGGGTCTGGGTTAATAATTAAGAAGGGAGGTAATAATGTCCTGTGGTATTATCGGGTATGCGGGGATTGACCTGCTGAAGCTGGAAGTATTCAGGCGAATCATGACTGAACTGGAAGTGCTACAGGAAAAGAATGAAAAATCACCTCTGGGAGGGCATGGCGCAGGTCTATTTCTTGTGGAGAACGGCAAAGAGTTGATTTTAAGAGCAGGTGCTGATAAAGAAAAGTCACCTGTGAAAAAGGTATTTGAAAAACTTCAGGAATATTCTCCAGATAGGACCAGATTTTTCCTCGGCCATGTCAGAAGAGCTTCAAAAGAGTATGAGGATAAGTTATCCGAAGAGTTTGCCCATCCCTTCATGGCTATGGAAAGAGATGTGGAGATAGTAGGTATACATAATGGGTTTCTGTCCAATCATTTAGAATTGCAGAAGCGATACAGGATAGAGGATGCACTTATTGATTCGGATGTGCTGTGTAAGGTCCTTCTTAAAGTTATATTGAGGCATAGAAAAATAGAGCATGCAATTCAGGAATATTTTGAAGTTATTGAAGGAAACAACACAGCAGCTTTTTATATTAAAAGGGGTCGTGAAATGTGGCTCCTTCTCCTGCATACTGGTGCTACCAGAGGACTTGTGGTATATGAAAATGAAAAAGGTAACATAGTTTTCTGTTCCCGGGAACAGCCGGTAAAACGGTATCTTGGGGAGTATCTTCAGAAAAATAATTACGCTATAACCTTCCGCATAGGCATCAAGGAGCATGGCCATTTTATAAACTGGTGGAGAATAGAACCAGGTACATTCCGATTACTGGAATATTAACTTTTAATTGCACCGGCAAAAATTCCCTTGGTAAGATATCTTGAGAAGAGGAAAAAGACCAGAATTACAGGAAGAGATGTTATAAAAGCCCCTGCCATCAATATTCCATAATCTGTGAGGAATTGATCCTGAAGAGTTGCAAGCCCCACCTGGATAGTAAACAGTTTGCTCCTGTTCAACACGATGAGGGGCCAGAGAAAGGAGTTCCATTGGGCTACAAAGGTGAGTATTGCAAGAACAAACATCTGTGACTTAGCAAGGGGAATGATAATTTTCAGGAAAATGTCCATTTCAGAAGCACCATCTATTCTGGCCTGATCCAGGATTTCCTGGGGAAAAGTGGAAATAGCCTGTCTCATTAGAAAGAGTCCGAATACATTTACCAGAGCCGGAAGGATCAGGGCTAGATGTGTATCAGTAAGTTTCAAACTTTTAAGAATGAGAAAGGAGGGTATCAATGTGACATGGAATGGGATCATAAGACTAGACAGTATTATCATAAAAAGTAATTTTTTACCTTTAAAATTGATTTTTGCAAAAATAAACCCTCCGTACGTTGCAATCATAACAGAATTAAAGCTGTTGATCAGTGACAAGTAAAGGCTATTGAAAAACCAGCGTGGTATGGTACTGATCTCAAAGAGTTTCTGGAAATTTTCAAAAGAGATAGTCTTTAGAGATAAAGATGGGGGAATTTGGAGTAGAAATGTCTGAGGAGTAACTGCAGATACAATAAGCCACAGGAGTGGAGCAAGGGACAGGGTGGCAAGCAGTGTAAGAATCGGTATCCCTATATATTTATGTGCCCTTTTAATATTCAATCTCCTCCTTGAAAAACTTAAATTGTATCCATGAAAAAGCCATAATGGCAACGAAGAGTAAGAATGCCTGAGCCGATGCGGTGGAGAAATCAAGTTGACTGAAAGCAGTTCTGAAAATCGAGTATACCACGGTATTGGTAGCGTAGCCAGGGCCACCTTTAGTTAAAATATAAATTTTTGTAAAAACCTGAAAAGAAGAGATGGTACGTATAACCAGCAAAAATAGAGTTGTGGGAGCGAGTAAAGGTATTATTATTTTTCCCCACAATCGAATTCCATATGCACCATCTACCCTTGCTGCTTCCACAATAGTGCTAGGAATTCTATCTAAAGCTGCAAGATATATAATTATTCCCGTTCCGGGCATGGTAAGGATATCTGTGAGTATAATGCTCTTCATAGCTGTTTCAGGGCGTGTAAGCCAGGGCTGAGGTGGTAAGTGAACAAGTGATAGGATCTGATTCAGTAACCCATAAGATGGATCGAACATCCATCTCCATATTACTGAAATTACGACTGCTGAGACTACTCCTGGTAAATAATAAGAGGCCTTGAATATGGAGCGGATTTTTTCTCCAAAAGGGTATAAAAGTATTGCAATAAAAAGTGCTAGGGCCACGGACCAGGGGACTGTTACCGCTGTGTAAATGATAGTATTGAAAATAGCCTTGATAAACACGGGATCTTTCAAAGTATTATAATAATGTTCAAGACCGACAAACTGTAACTCTTTGAAGCCTACAAATGCTTTGTACTTGAAGAAAGAGAGAAGAAAGGAAAATACCACAGGTAAAAAGGTAAATGTCAGGAATACCAAGAGTATGGGTGAGAGGAGTAGGTATACATAAAGATCCCATCTCGAGGGCTTAAATTTTGATAATCCCCAGAAAATAAAGAATATAGGTAAAGCTAAAATTCCAAGGAATACAAACTTTCCTGTGCTCTGAACCTTCTGCTCCAAATTCAATTGCTTAACTTTTTCCTGCAGTTCCGTCACTACTGTTGTGATGTCCTTTTTCTTCAAAAGGATTAATTGGAGGTTGCGTGCAATTAAATCGTCAATTTGCTCCCAGTTCTTGACAAATGGCCTTGTTACTACATTTTCAAGTGCAGGATGTAGATTTTTGAAATATGGTTCAAGTTCAGTCCCTTTATAAATATCTCCTGCTGACCGTATCACAGGAATTGTGCCCATGTAAAGAAGATATTTCTGGTTTTCTCTTTTTAGAATTTCTTCAATCAACTCTTTGATCAGCTTCAATTTTTCTTTATCTTTTTGTTTGAATATAACCCAGTTGCCAATACCAGGGGAGCCGGTCAAGACAATACCGTCTGGTGTGGTAGGAAAATTCATTACCTGAAAATAGATAGGTTTTTCTCCTCGTTCCATTCTCTTCTTATTCTCTCTGATAAGCGCAGTGATAGCCCAGGTGCCCTGGACCGTCATGCCAGTACGGTTGTTTATAAACATCACCCAGGTATCATGCTGGGTGAGACCTCCTGTTTCTTCAGGAGAAATTTTATAAGAGTATATAAAATCGAGAAGGTCTCTCACCCCGTGTTCAAAGGCTCCAGTCAAGAAATCCGGTTGGTTGTTAGAATCAAAAACCCGAAAACCATGTCTATAGAGGAAGGGCCATGCCTCTTCATGATTGGGTTCCACTGTGAAGCTGAAACCCCATCTTCTCTTATTGAGATCGGTAAGATTGCGGGCTGTCTCTACAAAGGTATCAAAATCCCAGATCCCATCTTCAGGTAGAGATATCCCCAGAGAGTCTGTGAGGGTTTTATTCACCAAGATGCAGTAAATTGTGGCATACCATGGAATTGCATATAGATGTCCGTTTTTTATAAACGGCTTTAATGCATATGGGTAAAAATCTTTGATTTTGCTGGCAAAGAGAGTATCAAGAGGTTCAAGAGCCCCTGCTTCAACATAAGCGGTTTTAAATCCAGATCCACAGATGTCAGGTGGATGACCTGATAATACAGCTATATCCAGTTTTTCCTGTCCATTCCTCCATGAGAGTCTTGTGAAATTGATCCTTACGCCCGGGTGTTCTTTTTCAAATTTTTTGAAAATTTTATATTCCCAGTGTTCTTCGATGGGAACATTCTCTTTCTGCGCAGGTCTGGGGAAATCCCAGAGGTTTATTTCAATAACAGAAAGAATAAAAAGCCATGATAGTAAAGGCATCAGCTGTTTTGTTTGCTTTTAATCACCTTACCTTTCTTTATAACTGTTTCCACCAGATTGTGCCCAACCTCGTAAATGAGGTGTATATAAGAGTGGGCATCCAATATAAGAAGATCAGCCTGAAGGCCTTTCTTGATGTTACCAACTTTATTATGCATGTCAATAGCTTTTGCGGCATTTAAGGTCACAGCCATGAGGGCTTCCTCTGGAGTAAGACCGTAATTGAACACGCCAAAGGTCATGCTCAGAGCCTGAGAATAGAGAGGTGAAGAACCTGGGTTGTGGTCCGTTGCAAGAGCAATTGGTATTCCGAGTTTCCTCATCAGTCCCACAGGTGGTTTCTGTGGGCTTTTTAAAAAGAAGCCCGTGCCCGGAAGAAGCACAGCCACGGTACCTGATTTTCTCATTTTATGGAGGCCTTCTTCGTCAGGATAATCCAGATGATCAGCAGAGACAGCGCCAAGCTCTCCGGCAAGCTTTGCCCCACCGGAGTTGGAT
>QNDO01000108.1 GCA_003644895.1 Candidatus Hydrothermota bacterium
TTACTATGCTTTGGCCGAGATTTATGAGGAGATAGGTGAATATGAGAAAGCGCTTGATATGGTAAATAAGGCCCTGGAATTTGCAGATGAAGAAAGGGAGTATGAATATATCTTACTTAAGGGCTGGATTATGAAACTTCTCGGGAGAACGGACGAAGCCAAAATGTTACTGGAATCTCTGTTGAAAAACAAGGAGCATCTTGATAAAGTGAATCTCGGGACTCTTTATAATATTATGGGAACCCTGACAATGCATGTGGGACAGAGTGAGAGTGCATTCAAGTATTTTGATGAAGCTCTTAAGATCCGTAAAGAAATACAGGATATCAAGGGTGTGGGCGCGGTATACATAAACCGGGCTTTGTTATATGATACTCTTGGAAAATTTGAAGAGGCCTTGGAGGAATACAGAAAAGCACAGCAGGCTTTTGAAGAAGCGGGTTATAAAGCGGGAGCAATAACACTTCATATTGACCTGGGTGTTCTTTTTCTAGGCACCAGAAAAGTTATTGAAGCTATGGATGAATTTAAGAGAGCATATAAAATTGCTGCAGAAATGGGCCAGAAGAAGGGGATGCTTCTGGCTCTTTATAATATCAGCAGTTGTCTACGGTATATCGAAAGATGGAAAGAGGCAGAAGAATTTATAAGAAGAGCTCTGGAAATTGCGGGCAAAACCGGCGATATAGAAGGTAAATTACTGGCGATGAATTCGCTATCTGCGATATATCAATATGGATATAGTGATCTAAGCGCTTCAGAAGGCTATTTCAATGAAGCCCTTAATTTACTTGAAAAAACCGAGGATCAAAATGTACTTGCAACAGTATATGCTAGAGGAGCTGCGCTCTACCATGAGAAAGGTGATTATCACCTTGCCCTGAGATATGCCGAGACTGCTGTGGAGATTATAGAAAGGGTAAATTATGATTTTTACAAGATTCCTACTTATTTTATACTCGCCAGAATTTTATTGAAACTTGGTAATTTAAAATCCTCATTTAAATATTTAAAAAAGGCCAAAAGAGTGGCCAGAGAAATCGGTAAGAGTGACGGGTTAGAATACAGAGAATGGCTTGCGGAATATCTAAAAGATATGGGTAAGAAGAAAGGCGCCGTAAAAGTTCTTAAGAGTTTGAGAGAAGATTATCTTTCCCGGGGATTAAAGATTTTTGCAGAACTCACCCAAAAAGAAATTGATAAAATCCAGCAAGATCAATAAGCTCCTTCCCCTTTAAGAGCAGTAAATACTGTTCTTACCAGGATGGCGATATCCAAAAAGATTGACCAGTTTCTTACGTAATACTCGTCTAATAATACTCTTTCTTCAAAGGGGACCTCGTTCCTTCCAGATACCTGCCATAGACCTGTTAATCCAGGTTTAACACTGAGGATAGTGTCTTTTCTTTTTCCCAGAAATTTTAATTCTTCTTCAAGATATGGTCGAGGACCTACTAAACTCATATCACCTTTCATAATGTTTAAAAACTGTGGTAATTCATCGAGGCTGAATTTACGAAGTATTTTACCAATAGGGGTGATTCTTGGATCAGACATAGATTTCAATTTCCTGAATTTTTCCCATTCTTCTTTTGCATCAGGATTTTCCTTGAGAAGTGTATTTAGTCTCTCGTCGGCATCGAGATACATTGTTCTAAATTTGTATAATATAAATTTCTTACCGTGCAGGCCTATCCGTGTTTGTTTGAAAAACACTGGACCTTTGGATGTGATCTTCACAAGTAAAACTATGAATATGAACACAGGAAAAATCACAATGAAAATAATCAGAGAAGCAAGTAGGTCAAGAATGCGCTTTATGGTTGCATTTCTTGGTATCAAAAGATTATACTTTAATTTCAATGCTTTAAATCCAAAGAATTCCTCAACTTCTATACCTTGAGGATCAAAGATAATGTTTTCCGGAAAAAACATTATCTCAAGACTATGTTCCTGGGCGAAACTCTGCAAAAAATACATGCTGCCATTGTCAAGGTTTGACGTGATTATTACATCAAATGGCTCTTTCCGATAGATTTCAGGTAATTTTACAAGTTCATCTTTTTTGAAATGAGCTATGACGCTGTAGCCGCAGGTTCTATCATTTTTTACATGATTTTGAAGCCATTTAATTTCATTACTACTACCTATAAATACTATCTTTTTGATTCCAAGGTTCATGCTGAACAGTAATCTTTTCAGGGATAACCTAATTAAAGGTACAACAAAAAGACTTGTGGCATAAGAAATTGCAAGCACCGAGCGTGAAAAGGATGGTCTAACCTTCAGGGCGAACAGTAGGATTACCGTGAGTAATGTGGCTATGGTGAGAGCTTTCCAGAGTTTAATGATTTCCTCACTTTCAGAATAATTTTTGGTGTACAGGCCTTCATACATAAAGGTTATTGGCCAGATGAGCAGGAGATATAGGTATTTGATGTAATACCTGATGGGGAAGGGAGGAGGAAGATTCCCTAAAAATTGTGAAAGTACTTCTGCACGTAACTGATAGGCAAAGGTATAAGATATCAAAATGCCCGCAAGGTCAGCCGCGACAAGAAGAAAGACCACGGAAATTTTCTTAGTCCATTCTTTCATTTTTCCAGGATTTTTCGACTTCTTTTGTGTCCCAAAAATATTTAAACGCTGTGACTGCAGTATAAAGGAGGATCAGAATAAATGCCAGCAACCTTATCATGTGATGTTTTTCATATTTATCAATGAAAAGGTAAAGAGATTTACCCCTGGTGAAGCTTGATTTAAAGGGGAGAAATTTCCGTGATAATCCATATTTGTGGATTATCTTCGCATGGGTGACCAGAACAATTCTGTACCCTCTGCTCTTAATTCTTCTGCATAAATCTGTATCTTCTTGGAAGAGGAAAAATTTCCGGTCAAATCCTCCTGTTTCCTCAAAAATTTTCTTTCTGATAAGCATGTAGGTTCCTATAATGGCGTCAACATCAAATGTCCCCTTCCTTTGAAGTAAATCAAGATACATGAACTCACGGCTCCATACGTTCTGCGGCCAGAGTTTTGTGAGGAGTGACCGTCTACCATTTAAGAGATACTTTAGAGTTGGATATCTCCTTGCAGAAGGTTGGGGAGAACCATCTGGATATAAAAGCATGGGACCTGCTACTGCAATTTTTTCATCCTGCTCCATGGTATATAAGAGGTATTTTACTGCTCCGGGTAAAGTCACAGTGTCAGGGTTAAAAATGAGTATATAGGGTGATTTTGCTTTTTTAACCCCAAGATTTACGGCCTGTCCAAAACCAAGATTTTTGCCAGTTTTAATGACCCGGAAAAATTGATTCTCCCTTATAGACTTATCTATCGTGAATTCTCCGCTGTTATCGACAATGATAAATTCACTAATCAAATCCTTTTCCTGATCTATAATGCTTTTGATAGCGAGATTTAGATCTCTTGTGGATCGATAATTTACAGAAATAGCTGATATTTGCATGTGTTAAATTTAATTCAGGCTGCTGGTTAATGCAAGGAGAACGCTTTATTTTGTGTATGCTTAGGTTTATAATACAAATCAGAAGCTATCCAGGAGGTTGGATATATATGTTTAGGACTTTAATAGAAAAAGTAATTGGTACAAGAAATGAAAGAGTTCTCAAAAAATTGTGGCCTCTGGTTCATGAAATAAATAGAATTTATGAAGGGTATCATCAACTTAAAGATGAGGATCTGTTAAAGAAAACAGAAGATTTTGAAAAGAGATTAAGAGAAGGTGAAGACCCCGATGAAATAATGCCGGAAGCTTTTGCTCTTGTTAAGGAAGCATGCCGTCGTTTAGTCGGGAAAAAATGGGAAATTACCGGTGAAGTATGGGAATGGAACATGATACCCTTTGATGTGCAGCTTTTAGGGGCCATAGTACTGTATCAAGGTAAAATCGCAGAAATGAAAACAGGAGAAGGTAAAACTCTGGTTGCTACTATGCCTCTTTATCTTCATGGCCTCATTGGAAGGATCAAGGGGACCGGCGTACATCTCGTTACTGTGAATGATTATCTTGCTAGAAGAGACCGCCAGTGGATGGGGCCGGTTTATGAATCATTGGGGCTGAGTGTAGGGGTGATCCAGAATAATATGAATCCTCAGGAAAGAAAACCGGAGTATGCAAAAGATATTGTATATGGAACAAACAATGAATTCGGGTTTGATTATTTGAGAGACAACATGGTGTTTCGCCCAGAAGATAGGGTTCAGAGAGGACATTATTACGCAATTGTTGATGAGGTGGATTCAATACTTATAGATGAAGCACGGACTCCACTGATAATTTCAGGTCCAGTAGAGTATTCTTCTTCAGAAATTTATAGAAGAATGAAACCAGTTGCAGAGCAGATTGTAAGGAGGCAGGTACAGTTTGTTAACCAGATTCTATTCCAGGCTGAAAATCTACTTAAAAAAGGTAAGCAGTTTGAGGCTGCAGAGAAGATAATCCAGGCCAAAAGAGGTATGCCGAAGGCGAAGAAGCTCTTTAAACTCCTTCAGGAACCTGGAGTTATGAAGCTGGTTGATAAGGTAGAGCTCGAGTTAATGAAGGAGATTAACATTGGTGGAGAAAAGACAAAAAAGATAAAGCAGCTGGAAGAGGAACTTTATTTTGTAGTTGATGAGAGGTCTCACTCTGTGGAATTCACAGAAAAGGGTAGAGCGGAAGTAGAAAAGAGGGAAAAGGGACTTTTTGCACTTCCAGATCTGGCAACTCAGATTGCTGGAATAGATTCCCGGAAGGATCTTTCTCCCAGAGAAAAATTTTACGAGAAGGAGAGGATCTATAGAGAATATGCAGAGAAAAGTGATAAAATACATGCTCTCAAGCAACTCTTGAAGGCTTATATATTGTTTGAAAAAGATGTGGATTATGTGGTAATGGATGGCAAAGTTATCATTGTGGACGAATTTACAGGAAGATTGATGCCCGGAAGGAGGTGGTCTGATGGTTTACACGAGGCTGTTGAGGCAAAGGAAGGTGTGAAGATACAGAGGGAGACACAAACCCTTGCTACCATCACGATTCAGAATTATTTCAGAATGTATGAGAAACTTGCTGGTATGACAGGAACAGCAGCCACAGAGGCACAGGAGTTCTGGGAGATATATAAACTCGATGTAATCCAGATCCCTACCAATAAACCAGTAAGAAGGGTAGATTATCCTGACATAATTTTTAAAACCAAGAAGGAAAAATACGAGGCCGTCATAAACGAGATTGAGAGGTGGCATAAACGAGGCAGACCGATACTGGTGGGAACGACATCTGTTGAAGTGTCCGAGCTCTTATCCAGGCTTCTTAAGAGGAGAGGTATACCCCATCAAGTGCTTAATGCAAAACACCATGAAAGAGAAGCACACATAATTGCCAGAGCTGGTCAGTTTGGAGCTGTCACCATAGCAACCAATATGGCGGGCAGAGGTACCGATATTAAACTTGGAAAAGGTGTGGTTAAAGCTCAGGAA
>QNDO01000109.1 GCA_003644895.1 Candidatus Hydrothermota bacterium
ATGAGACAGAACTACCCGGTGATACAGAGCTTGTGCTTAAACTTAAAGCTCCTAAAAGATTTAATGTTCAGGTCCCAGGTTTTTTGCTATACGAACTTATAGAAGAGATAAGAGCTCGAATTAATAGGGGCCTCAGGGTTGCTGAAGAGGCCTTGAGAGGTGTTGAGTCTGAAGGTAAAGAAAAAAGTATTAATAGATTGAGAAACAAGTATAGAGAGGCACTGAGAAGTGGTATTATAGATTCAAAAGAGGATGTGGATCTTATTCTTTTGGCCCTTGAATTGGATGGAGCGATAGTCACTTCTGATGAAGGTGTAAAAAGATGGGCAGAAAAGCTCGGAATCAGATTGATTCAACCTAAGGCTCTGAAATCCATAATGGAAGGTTAATCGTAGAGAACATTACCTCTTGTAATACGTTTCAATTTACTTGTGGAATCCAAAAATACTTTTTCCAATTTTACCTTGTACTTATTTCCTGATCTTTCAATGGATTTTAATTCAATTTTTACGTGAGTGGATGCCTTTTTCTCGAGTTTGAGAAATTCATAGATATTATCCAGGGAATTAAAATAAAGGGTATATTCTCTTGTTACCTTTCCCTTCACATAAAACTTTTTTACACATTTCTTGAATTCATCAATGAATGCTCTTCCAATTCTCAGTTTAATCTCTTCACCTACAGGGATGTTTAGCTCGGTTACTGAAAGTATAAAGCGCAGTATTCTCTGTGTAAAAAATTGACCAGGTAAATCGAGTAATAGTTCTGCATCTGCTTCTATGTCTTTTATGTTTATAAGAGGTGTAGAGTATTTGTAAGCCTTTCGTGGTTTAGTACTTGATTTAAAAACAACGCCTTCTATTTCTTTTTGATTGAGTCCCAGAATTAAGTCTTTAACAGCTTCGATCATATCTGGACCGAAACTTCCATAGACATTAACCGAAGGAATGCCTGTTTCTTTAAATATCTGATATTTATCTTCCGGCAGGAGAAATCTTTCTTCCTGAAGATCGAATATATCAAAGGCAAGAAAGGCTATATCTTCTTTAACATAAGGAGGATAGAGTTCCATATATGGGTTGTTTGGCCCCACTACCTCACCACATATTACATAATATGGGTATTGCTCAAAAAAACTGTTGAAGTCTGCAAGGTCTCTAAGTCTGTCAGTTGTAAAGGGGCATATAAAGCCTCCTCTCGTTATGCCATATATTTCTCCTTTATTTTTTACAACACGGACGTTATATCCATCTGCTTTTTCTTCTATAAAAAATGATTCTCTGAAATGCCTTTTTATCCCTTCTTCCAGAACAAATATCCTGGCAATTTTAGGATACGATGGTATGATTATGTTCCCTTCTAGGACTACAGTTCCTCTTTTATATTTTTTATAATCATCTTTAAAACGCAGATAGGGAAAATCAAAGTAATACTCTTCAACGATTATATTTCGCTGAAGCAATTCTTCGATTAATTTACTCTTTGAGTCCACTTCTGGAATAACTCTCTATGATTTGCCTCTGGGCAATGAAAAATAGAATAACCAGGGGAAGTATGGCAATGGTTGATGCTGCCATTAAAGCAGGATAATTTGTACTTTCTCCCTGTGAAAAATAGGCAAGTCCAACCTGAATAGGCCTCATTTTATCGCTATTTGTTACCATCAGAGGCCACATGAATGAATTCCAACTAGAGATTATGTTGAATATAGATATGGTTATTACAGCAGGTTTTATGAGCGGGAGTATAATGCTGAATAGAAACCTTAAACGTGAACAACCATCAATTCTTGCTGCATCAAACAGATCCTTTGGAATAGTTCTCATATGTTGTCTTAAAAGGAATATGCCAAAAACGCTCGCTGTCCAGGGAATTATAAGCGCCTGGAATGTATCTATCCATCCCAATCTCTGAACAAGTATGAATAGTGGAACCACATACACAGGTATGGGTACTATCATAAGAGACAGGATTCCAATAAATAGTGTATCACGTCCTTTAAAATTGAACCACGAGAAGGCATAGGCGGCAAGCAGCGATGTGATAAGCACGCCTATCAAGACAGCGATGGAGACTATAATAGAAACCATTATATAGCGAGGAAAAGCTATCTTAGTCCAGACGGTAATATATGGTTGAACAGTAAAAATTTTAGGAAACCATGTTGGAGGAAATTGTATAGATTCTGCAGGTGTTTTAAACGAAGTGGATAACATCCATAAAAAGGGCATAAGAGACCACACAGCACCAATGGAAAGAATAATATAAATTATCCCCTTTAGAATACGGCCTTTAAACTTCATAGTAAACTCTCTTTTCCAGCACGGTCTTTTGTATAACAGTTATTGTGAGGATAAGAATAAAGAATACAAATGCAATGGCAGAACCGTACCCTACTTGGTATTCTTCATATCCCTTCTGAAAGAGATAATATACTATAACAGATGTGGTTCCCAAAGGTCCTCCTGGAGGAGGGCCTGTCATTAACCAGACAGGAGCAAATACCTGAAAAGATGTTATCGTGGTCATAATAGCCACGTAAAAAGTTGTGGGTGAAAGGAGAGGTAGTGTCACGTTAAAGAGCGTTGAAATAGGTCCGGCACCATCAATTTTGGCTGCCTCATAGTACACATTTGGTATGTTTTTAAGTCCAGCCAGAAAAATTACTATGTTGTATCCTAAAGATTTCCATACACTCAGGAGGACCAGTGAAAATAGAGCCAGAGATGGACCTTTAAGAAGCATAGGAAGTGAGTGCCCTGTAAGAAGTTCGAAAATCCCTCTTGGCTCTTCAAGCCATTTTAGAGGGCTCATCCCCAAAAGGGTTAATAAATAGTTAAAAAGTCCTCTCTGAGGGTTGTACAACCATTTCCAGACTACAGATACAGCTACTATGGAGGTTATAACAGGTAGAAAATAAGCAGTTCTGAAAAACCCTAACCCTCTGATTCCACGGTTAAGAAGAGAGGCAATTATAAGAGAAATGATTATGCCCATGGGAACCGCAAAGAGAGCATACATAAAGGTATTCCAGAGAGATTGCCAGAAAAATGGATCTTTAAAAAGATATACGTAGTTAAGAAATCCCACAAATCCTCTTTCTCCTGCAATGCCCCAATCATAAAAACTTAAGCGGAAGGCATATATAATAGGGAATACTTTAAATATGAGAAGTATTGCAAGAGCAGGAGAAAGAAGTATAAGTGGATATATAAACTCCTTAAATTTTCTCACATAAAAATTTTATGGGGTGCTTAAAAATTTATCAAGCGAAGGTTATCTTTAAAAGTGACTTATAGTTAGAAAGTGAACCTATGACAAGGATAGATTTAAAAGGACTCAAAGGCTTTGATGATCATCCATATTCCAGCAAATAAGAGTATAAATATAAATGCTCTTCTGAGTCTTCTAATATCAACCAGCGTAGAAAAGTGTGCTCCCAGAATAGCTCCTAGAGCTACACTCAAAGCAGCAGGTAATACAAAATTCCAGTCAACTCCGGTTTTGAGACCGTGTCCCAGAAAGCCCAGTGTAGATGAAAACAGAACCATTACTGAGTTTGTTGCAAAGGCTATGCGAAGGGGCACTCCGCCCAAAATTACTAATAAAGGTACTATTAATCCACCACCGGAGATTCCGACCATACCCGCTACAAAGCCTATAACAAAGATTAAAGGGAACACAAGAATTGGTATCTCGTAACTTTCGCTACAGCAATTCTGCTTTATCCTTGGTCCCAGCTCCATTTTATGAAACTCCTTAATGGGATTGGCTACCAAATATGCTGAGATAAACAGCAATAGCCCAAAAACCATCTTTAAATATAGGGAAGGAATACTGCTGGATATAAATCCGCCTATAAAAGAGCCAATACCTGCCGCTCCTATCGTTAAAAATCCAAGTTTCCAATCTAAAAGTGCTTTTCTATGAAACACAGTCATCATAGAAAGTCCAGAGACCATAAGAATGAAAAGTGAAGTTGTTGCGGCTTTTTGAAAGGGAATGGAGAAGGAAAGAAAGATTGGAACGTAAAATTCACCCCCACCTTTCCCAAACATAGCCAAAATAAAGGCTATAATAAACAACAGAACGTAAATAATGAGATTCATTCTCAAATTATAATAGTGAATATTTGAAATTTCTAATATTTGAGGCTTAATTGGCTGATTAGGTAGTTAGCAGATTACAAAGCGTCTTCAGTTTGAAGTAGCTGAACCGTTTGGTCAATACTTTTCTGGATTGTATCTGGAATACTTGGTATTTTTATGCTCAAGAACCCCTTGACTATCAGCGAGGTTGCCTCATTGGGCGATAACCCCCTTGTCATGAGGTAAAAAAGTTCTTCATCAGATATTCTACCCACTGCAGCTTCATGTGTAAGAGATGCATCCTGTACATGACTGATGAGTTCGGGTACTGCTCTTATCTTGCCGTGTTCTTTTAGCATCAGACCATCACATGAGAGATGCCCTTTAACTCCCGGAGAAAGGGCTTCCAACACTCCTCTTGCTACTACAATGCCTCCCTCAGAAACGGATCTTGACTGGATTTCTGCCGCAGTTTCTGGTGCTCTGAGCTTGACTTCTGCACCTACATCATAATAGGCCCCCTTAGGTGCATAGACTACTGAATTAAATTGTACTTTAGCTCCTTTTCCATCGAGATATGCCACAGGAGAAGTCTGCACAAGATGGGCTTTTCTCAGGGAGATATAATTGGAAATAAAAATACCATTCTCTTCTACTTTCACGCCTGTTCTAGGCCTTACTTCAATTCCTTCTGCCCAGTTATGTATCATTGTGTATGTAAGATAACCACCTTTTCTTACATAAATTTCTGTTATACCCAGATGTGCTCCATTGTCCAGGTAAGAAGCTACCGCACACCCGTTGGTTACATGAAGTGAAGCTCCTTCATCTACCACTATTAGATTATGTACAGATTGTCTGAATCCTCCCAATTTGATAAAGAAACATGCCTGGACGGGCATTTCAAGCTTTACCCCCTTTGGGACATAGATAAAATATCCGTCAGCATCATTTTCATAAGCTTCTTTTGTTATCTCATCTTTATCTTTGGGCACGAGTTTCCATTCAAGCTCATGTACCCAATCATATTTTTCTCTAGCCTTGTGTAGAGTTAGAAGTACAAGTCCTTCCTGCGTGGTATTCTTGATTTCAGTAACTTTATCATTGATTAATGCAAAAGTAGGGGAATCAGCATCAAGATCCACACCTGCATGAAGAACCTGTCTTTTATCTTCCTTGGATAAATTATATTGACTATTGTCCTTGTTTTGCATTCTGTAACTCCTTTTTCCAGCATTCTGTACATGGGAGGAATCCATGTTCCCTTATGGTAATTAAAATATCGTAGGGATTACCTGTACAAA
>QNDO01000110.1 GCA_003644895.1 Candidatus Hydrothermota bacterium
ATGTCTGCGTTAATTTGATCAAGATTTGCCTTACATTCTTCCAGAATTTTCAACGCCTCTTCTTCAGTAAGTTTCTTCTCTTTAGCATAAAGAGTGGATGTAACAAATAAACTCATAATTATTAAAGCAAATACTTTCTTCATTATACACCTCCTTTATCAATAACCTTTCTCGAGGACATTGGTGAGCCAATCATTCAGAGAGTCTCTTTCTGCCTTAAGGGTCTCAACAGTCTGCTGCTTCTCATCCAGCTGGGCTTTGAGGTTTGCAAGTTCCTTTTCCAGGTCACTCTTTTTCACCTTTGCCTCTTCATAAGCGGTTTTACATTCCTCTATCTGCGATAAAGTTTCTTTTGTAGCCTTCTTGGGCCCGCATCCTGCAGCAACTAAAGACAGCGCTGCAATTAACATAATCCATTTTGCCTTATTAACCATAAACAAACCTCCTTTTTCTGATAAATATTTATACACGCTATTGGTCAATTTGTCAAGAGTTTGAATTCATTTGCTTCGGGTGATATACTAATAAAATGAGACTTCTGCTGGTGGATGGAACTTCTCTTGCCTACAGAGCTTATTACGCATTTATAAAGAATCCTCTTGTAAATTCCAAAGGTATGAACACAAGTGCTCCTTTTGCCTTTACAAACTCCCTGATCAAACTGATTAAAGATCTAAAACCTACTCACATAGCTGTAGTATTTGATGCGAAGGGAAAAACCTTCCGACATGTGGAATATGTGGAATATAAAGCCCAGAGACCAAAGGCCCCAAGCGATTTCCTAGAGCAACTGATCTGGATTAAAAAAATCGTTGAGGCTATGAATATAACCATTTTTGAAATCCCTGGAGTGGAAGCGGATGACGTGATTGCCACTATCGCAAAAAAGGCGCGTGAAAAGGGATTCGAGGTTATGATTTCAACATCAGATAAAGACTTACTGCAACTCGTTGATGAAAAAATAAAAGTTATAGATACACGCCCTAAGAGGACTGTCCTATATGATTATAGTGAAGTAATTAAGAAATTCGGTGTTCCTCCTGAGAAAATACCCGATATGCTTGCTCTCATTGGAGATTCTATTGATAACATACCAGGAGTTCCCGGTATTGGCGAAAAAACAGCAAAGGAAATCATTGCAAAATATGGAGACATTAAAAATTTGCTGGAACAGACCGAGGGAAGAGAGGACAGAATTTCAAGGCTTATAAAGCAACACAGGCAGAGTATAGAACTTGCACTGGAGCTGGTAAAACTACGGGATGATCTTGATATTGAATTCAACGTAGAGAATCTAGAAATCCGTCAGTGGGACAGGCAAAAACTCTTTATCATCTTTAGAGAACTGGAATTTTATTCTCTTATGAAAGAGCTAGCATCTTATCCTATCTACAGTATCAGAAAAATCAGCCATATACCTTTGGAACTTCTCAAAGGTACTGCTTTGGAAGTAAAGGATAATACAGCCTATTTTTCGACCACTGGAAAGGACGTTTACATAATGTCACTGGAAAATGCCCAACCACTCTTAACCAACAAGTCTGTTGAGAAATGGAGCTTTGACTCCAAGGGAACCTATAAGGTTTTAATGGACAGGAATATTGACATAACGATAAATTTTGATATAAGCGTTGCAACCTACCTCATTGAAAGCGATAAACCCCGGTACGATCCTGATAGCCTTATCCTTGAATCCCTCGGTTGGAAATTAAACGAAGAGGGGGAAAAACGCATTACAGATATAACGGCTGCAGTTGCGAGGATGAAGCCAGAACTGGAGATCACACTGAAAAACATGGAGTTGTATGATCTTTACAAGAAGATAGAACTTCCCTTGCAAAAGGTCCTTGCAAAGATGGAAAAAAGAGGGGTTTACATTGATAAAGACCATCTGGAAAAACTCTTAAAGAATATCGATGAAAAGCTGGAGAAGATAAGAAAAGAAATATACACACAGGCAGGAACAGAATTCAACATTAACTCACCTAAGCAGCTACAAGAGGTCCTCTTTGAAAAATTGAAGTTGAAACCGGTTAAAAAAACTAAAACAGGCTATTCCACCGATCAGGAAGTACTTGAAAAACTGAGTATGGTACATCCTGTCCCAAAATTAATACTTGATTACAGGGAACTGTATAAAATAAAATCAACCTACCTTGAATCATTGATCAAACTTATAGATCCTGAGGCAGGAAGGATATACCCTACATTTAATCAAACTGGAACAGCTACAGGACGGCTTTCCTGTCTGAATCCAAATTTTCAAAATATTCCCATAAGATCGGAAATAGGTAGGGAAGTAAGAAGAGCCATTATTGCACCACCTGGATATTTAATACTTTCTGCAGATTATTCACAGATAGAGCTCAGGATTCTGGCTCATATGACCCAAGATGACAATCTTCTGAAAGTTTTCAGAGAAGGACATGATATTCATAGAAAAACAGCTGCTCTAATCTTTAACAAACCAGAAGAAAAAATCACAGATATCGAAAGACGTAAGGCAAAAACAGTTAATTTTGGTATAAGCTATGGTATAAGCCCCTACGGTCTTTCAAAGGAATTAAACATATCAGTGGAGGAAGCATATACATTGATAGAAAATTTCTTCCTTAATTTTCCAAGGGTTAGAGAATGGATTGAAAAGACAATCAGTGAAGCCCAAAATAATGGATTTGTTAGGACACTAACTGGAAGAATCAGATACGTTCCCCAATTAAAAAGCAAGAATCAAAATATACGGGAGTTCGGGAAAAGGATAGCCATCAATTCACCCATCCAGGGAACAGCAGCAGATTTGATCAAAAAAGCCATGGTGGAGATAGATAAAGAACTAACTGACAGAAAACTCCAATCCTATCTCATACTTCAAATCCATGATGAACTGGTTTTGGAGGTAAAACAGGATGAAGTTGATTTGACAAAGGAAATTGTCAAAGAAAAAATGGAAAACGCATTAAAACTTTCTGTTCCCATTGAGGTGAATATAGGGGTAGGTAAAAACTGGCTTGAAGCTCACGGTTGACACTACATTGTCTCCTCCTTATAATTTTTGACCACAAGGAGGAAGGTATATTATGGCTAAAACACTGAGTTCTGCAGAAAAAAGACATAAGCAGTCTGAGAAGCGCAGGCTGAGAAATAAGAGTTACAAATCTTTTATAAAAACACTGACTAAGAAATTTTTGAAGGAAGAAGATGCTGAAAAAAAGAAACTTTTGCTCAGCCAGCTTTACGAAGCCCTTGATAAAGCTGTAAGCAAGGGTATATTGCATAAAAATACCGTTGCAAGAAGGAAAAGAAAGGCCGCTTTAATTTATAACGAGTTTTTGAAAAGAATGGGCGGTTAGCTCAGACTGGTGAGAGCGCCTGCCTTACAAGCAGGAGGTCGGAGGTTCGAATCCTCCATCGCCCATTTATATTTTCTTGGTTAAGAGAGAACGACATATCTTCATTGTTTCTGACTCCACCGGCCACACCTGTGAACTTGTAGTTAGAGCTGCCTTAACACAGTTTAAAACCACAGAGGTCTACCTTCATAAATTTCCCGATATACGAAGCGTCGAAGAAGTTGTAGATCTTATGGAAAAAGCCCAGAGATTGAGAGGTGTGGTTGCCTTCACCTTTGTAATACCAGAACTAAGACGCACCATCATGGAAGAAGGGATTAAAAGAGCAGTCCCAACTATCGATATCTTGGGGCCTGTTCTATCAAGACTCCAGGACTTACTTGAACTTTCACCCATGGCAATTCCTGGACTTTTCAGACATTTAAGAAGAGAGTACTATGATCGCATAGAGGCCATAGATTTTGCTGTAAAACATGATGACGGAAGAAATATTAGAACCATTGGTGATGCGGACATCATACTAGTTGGTGTCTCTCGAACCTCTAAAACACCCATCAGTATCTATCTAGCATATAGGGGCTTTAAAACAGCAAATATACCGATAATATACAAAAGACCACTACCTGAAATACTTAAGAAGATAGATAAAAACAAGATTGTTGGCTTGACAGTGGATCCTTACAGATTAAAAGAAATAAGAGCTGTGAGGGCGGAAAGATTACATATGTCTCCAGATGATCCCTACATTGATCTGAAATCTATTCAGAAAGAAGTAAATTATGCTCTCACTATTTTCAAAGAAAAGGGGTGGAAAATTTTGGATGTAACATCAAAGTCCATAGAAGAGGCTGCAACAATAATTATGGAACTTCTTGGTAAAAGAAATCTGAATTAAATTGATAATGCCAATCTGGCCAGTATAGCCAGGATAGTGGCAACCAGTGTATTGAGAAGAAAAGATATCCCGGCTATCTTCAGATTGAACTCTCTCCATATAATTCCTAGAGTTGAAATACAGGGGACATAGAAAGTAATGAATATTAGAAATACAAAAATTTGGTTAGAACTCAATACTTGATTCACAGCCTCCACAGGAACTCCAAGGGCCTGCACCATCATCACAAGTGTTAATTCCTTTCTAAGGATACCAAAAATAAGCGTAACCCCCAACCTCTCATCCAGTCCCATTAGACCGTGAGTGAGGGGTTTTAAAATATAATTAAAAGCATTGTCAATGTGAAAATATTGCAGCGTCGCGAGTACCACACTTCCTATAATAAGTATGGGCCAAGCGAAGAGTATGAAATCCTTTACATGAAGCCAGGTCTTTTGAAAGGTAATTTTGGCTGATGGTAACTTATATGTGGGAATTTCGAGAATCAATCCGGGAGATTCTGCTTTATAAAACTTTGAAATAATCGCAGAAATTATCGCTATAACAAAAATATTAACTATAAATATTGACAGGCCTACAAAAGGACCAAGAAATAAAGTACTCAATGCAAGGATAATGGTAATCCTGGCTGAACAAGGAACAAAGGGAATTAAAAGAGTGGTGACAAGTCTGTCTCTTTGAGATTCAATGACCTTGGTAGCAGTGACAGAAGGTACATTACAACCGTATCCCAGTATAAGTGGAATAACACTTTTACCATGAAGACCGATTTTATGCATGAATGAATCTACAAGAAAGGCGACTCGTGGCAAATATCCTATATCCTCGAGAAAAGAAAGTACAAAAATTAAGGGGATAAAATATGGCAATACAATACCCAGACCACCTCCAATTCCATCTATGAGCCCTCCCACAATATGACCAAGGAGAGTTTTTCCAAAAGATTCAGGTATTAGCCCTGTAATATAATCTACAGGATACGAAAATATGTCATCGAGGAAAGCACCTACTTTGAATACCAGAAAAAACAAAACCAAGAATACAAGTGTCAGGAAAAAATATCCTAAAACAGGATGAAGTAGAATATCATCCAGTTTATATTCCAGCTCTTTTCTTCTCCCCCTCTTAACCTGTGCTAC
>QNDO01000111.1 GCA_003644895.1 Candidatus Hydrothermota bacterium
ATGACCCCCTGCATTCTAAAAACTTCCCGTATAATATCAAAAATCCCCACTATACCAACAAGTTCACCTCCCTTTTCCACCACGGGAAGATGACATCTATTGTTCATCCTCATCAATTTGTAAGCTTTTTTAATATCTTCGTCTGCGTCGATTGCGTCGAATCTGTAATCCATGATATCTTCAACAAGCACTAAAATTCCCATCTCCGGTGCAATTTTGGCTTCAAATATATCCTCGTCCCAGAATTCATCAATAAAGGGTGTGTATCTTATCAACTCCCTATCATATGGGAGAAAAGCATCTATAAGATTTTCAATTCGCACTACCCCTACCAGCTTATTTTCATCATCAACCACTGGAACAAGAGGAAATGTATGGAAACCTTTAAATTTCTCAAGTAGTTCCTTGAGACTGGTTTCTTTTTTACACACAATTACATCTGTCCACATTACCTCTCTTACTTTCTTAATTTTTTTCATAATGGATATATATTACACAGTAGAAAAGATAAATGCAATATATTTGCTACACTCTCTGCTTTTCTATAAAATTTTTACAGGAGGTTTATATGAAAGATTGGTGGAAGGATTATTTTGATGAGATTTACCTCAGAATTTACCCTCACTCAAGCCGAAAGGAGTTAACCCTTAAACAGGTGGACTTTATTGAGAGGGCCTTAAATCTTGAAAAGGGCGCGAGGATTCTTGATCTTGCCTGTGGATTTGGGAGACACTCTATTGAACTTGCTAAAAGGGGCTATAACGTGACCGGGCTAGATTATTCTTCATTCTTAATAGAACTTGCAAGAGAGAAAGCAGAGAATGAAAAAGTTAATGTGGAATTTATCCAAGCGGATATGAGAACAATGGATTTCAAGGATGAATTTGATGCTGTAATCAATATGTTTACATCTTGGGGTTATTTCTCCGATGAAGAAAATTTTGACGTCCTTAAACGTGTATGCCGTGCACTAAAGCGAGGAGGCAGATTTTTACTGGATTTTTTCAACCCGCTCATGCTTTTTAAACACATGGTGGAGAAGAGTTGGTATTCAGCCGGGGACATTTATGTTCTTGAAGATGTCTCCCTAGACCCGATAAAAATGCGCATTGCGAACAAAAGAATTGTTATAGAAAAGGGAGAAGTCATTGATAGAAGAGAACATTCTGTCCGTGTTTACACTAATCAGGAAATTACATGGTTGCTTAAACAAGCTGGACTGGAATATGTGACCACTTATGGTGATTTTGACGGTAATGAATACAGTGAAAAATCTCGAAGAATGATTATCCTCGCACGAAAACCTTGAAGCAAATTATCTACATTTTACAACCCTGGTTTTCAATGTATTTTTAGAAGACCTGTATATAATAATATATACACCTGGAGGACATCTTCTTCCATATGAATCTGAGCCATCCCATACAAGCAGCGAATCTTTTTCTTTTAAGCTTCTCACTTTTCTTCCTTCTACATTGTAAATCTCCACTACTCCTTTCGAATCTGCAGGCACAAGTATGGCTAAGTTGTGATTAAATGGATTGGGATAAACCTTAATTCCTGAAATCTTAGAGATGTTCTCCTGAATTTCTGTGATTCTTCCTCTCCTTCTGTAGAAAATTTCCTTTCCACTTCCTATAAGATTATCCCATACTAAATGTAGCGCCCCATTGCTGTATGCCATTGCTGGTAACTCTGAAAGGAAACTGTCACGGGTAACCCTGAATACAGGGGCCCATGTTTTTCCAGAATCAACAGAATATGTGAAATATACTTCATACTGAAGATACTCATCTCTATCGCCATACCAGACTGCGAAAACTGTATCGCGGGCCAAAATTCTTGGATAATAGAAACCCTGACCGCTTGTCCCTGCCCTTGTTAACCTGCGCGCAGGATACCAGGACACACCGTAATTCTCACTTCTTTTCACGAATATCTCCTCTTCAAAGGAATCACCGTCAATGTTCTCCGACCATATCATATAGACATTGCTTCCATCTGCAGCAATATCTGGAAAATTAGCCCCTTTTGAGTAAGTCAGTTGTACAGGTGCCTCCCAGCTTGTCCCATTATACCGCTGGTAAAAGATTTGTAGTGTATCATTCACATACTCAGTATAAACCACATGTATCATATCCCCTGAGGCAGCTATAGCTTCACCCTTCGCACCGTATTCTACGGATTGCCAGGTCTCTCCACCGTCGAGGCTTCTTCTAAAACCATTTTTCCAAACCACATAGACTTTTTCTCCAGATACTGCTATATCCGGTCTGAGAGAAGCAGAGTCAGGGTCACTCAACAGTATATCTCCACTCCATGCATCTCCATTGTTTGTACTGCGTTTGTAATAAATCTCGGAGTTCGTACCTCTTCTATCCATAAAAACCACATGTAGAGTTTCATGAACTGCCACAATTTCTGGATAATAGTAAAAGAAACTTTCCGTATACTGGGTAAGGAGTGTGTCATCACTCCAGTTCATACCACCATTGATACTTCTCTTATAATATAATCCTCTGGGTGTTCTATTATCACTCCAGATCACATACACCATAGAATCCCAAGCTGCTATCGCTGCCTCAAGTGATGCAGCACCATCCTGTACTGTAAGTTGATCTTCGTCTTTCCATTCAGAAGGTAAAGGAGTGGCTGAAAGGGCGTTGTAAATATTGATTCTACCGTAACCATAATAGATATCGAAACCCGAAGCTCCCAGATCATCTGCATTGTTTTCTATAATACTTTTAACATCTACATTGGTGAGATAAGGATTCAAGGAAAGGATAAGTCCAGCAAGTCCCGCAACCTGAGGAGCAGACATGGATGTGCCTGACCAGTATTGATACGTATCATTCCATGCTGTTGAATAAATCCAGCAACCTGGAGCCATTACATCCAACCAGTCTCCATAATTACTTCCAAAGGAACACCAGGGTGAGGGAACACATCGTGCATCGTCATTATCTGTTGCACCAACTGCAATTACATTGGTATAGTATGCTGGATATTGAATCTGATACGAATTATTGTTACCCATGGAAGCTACTATGAGAGCTCCATTGTCCCAGGCATAATTTACGGCATCCTGCAACGTAGAAGACGCAGATGTACCTCCCATACTCATATTTATAACCCGGGCACCGTTGTCAACTGCATACTGGATTCCCTGAGCCCACCACGAGTAGTATCCCCGATTATTGCTATCTAGAACCTTAACCGGCATAAGGGAGACATACCACATAACACCTGAAACTCCAGTCCCATTGTTCCCTCTTGCCCCTATAATACCAGCATTGATGGTACCATGTCCATGGTCATCCTGAGGATTATTATTGTTGGATACGAAATTCCATCCATGGTAATCATCTATATATCCATTGCCATCATCGTCAATACCGTTGCCAGGAATCTCATCGTAATTTTTCCATAGGTTGGTAGTGGTATTGGAAGGAGTGGAAGTAATGTCAGGATGATCAAGATCCACACCTGTATCGAGGATTCCAATTATTACATCCCTGCTGCCGGTCTCCAGGTCCCACCCGGTGGTGGCATGGGTATCACATCCTGGAGTTCCAGCATGCTGACCAGATGGATTCTGGCCGGTATTTTTAAGGTGCCATTGATTGCCGAAATAGGAATCATTGGGTTCTGCATGGCCATATCCTATATAATCGGGTTCAGCATATTCTACCAATGGGTTTATAGAGTACGCTTTAACAATCTCTTTGATATCTATTTGAGCATTGGTGTAAAAGAGAAATATCCTCTGGAGACCATGCCTGTTCTCTCTTACTCTTTTGAAAAGAGGACTCACCTTTATGATACGGTACTTGCTGTTAAGTTCACTAAGTGATGATGGGGAGAATCCCTCTTTAAGCTTCACTATAAAATGATCTTCAGCATAACCAGAAAAGATTAATATAACACATAAAATTAATCCCATCCATCTCACCCCCTTTTAGTGAATAATTTTACAACTTTATGTATGTTTGTCAAGGAGAACAGAAAATCCAGAATTTTTGAGTTCAAAGATGGGTAAAATAGATTTGCAAACCCGGGGCTTTCAGTTTAAATTTTATCCATGAAAAGATTCTTACTCTTTGTGATAAGTGGGGTTGTTATATTCAGTGCCTGCTCTACTCTCCCGGTTACCAGATACAGCAATGCTTACAAGGAACCGGGATTTGGAGTGGGACTTGATGTAGCCATGGGACGAGAGCTCAGCATGGGAATCAGCTCAGATGGAAGTACCTATGAAGACGATTCCCTGGAATACTGGTATCCTCTCATTGGGATTTCCGGTTACTTTAATTTTTCCCTGGTATTTATATCGCATTAGGTAAATGAAAATGGCAGAGTATATTTTTGTATACACAACTTTTCCGGATGAAGAAAAGGCAAAGGAAATTGGAGAGCATCTCGTAAGGGAAAAATTGGCAGCATGTGTAAACTTCTGGCCGATAAAGTCCATATACACCTGGAAGGGCGAGATCCAGCATGATCAAGAGGTGGCAATGATTATAAAAACAAAAAAAGAACTCTATGAAAAAGTTGAAAGGAGGCTCAAAGAATTACATCCTTATGAGGTCCCAGCAATTCTGGAGATTAAGGTCACAAGTGGGCTTCAGGAGTATCTTGGCTGGTTGAAGGAATGTACAGAGTAGGAATATTTTAATAGTCAAAATTTTGCAAAATTACTGTGAGGTGAAAAATGCAGCATGATGGACAATCTGTGGGTAAAAATCTCCTTCGAGAGGTGAGCAAGCTTGCCGACATTGCAGACTACCAGGAAGGAGCAATAGTAAGCAGGACAATTATTAATAGAAAAACAGGGACTGTGACATTCTTTGCTTTTGACCAGGACGAAAGCCTCAGTGAACACACAGCACCCTTCGATGCCTTGGTTTATATTCTTGATGGTGAGGCTAAAATCACCATTTCCGGGAAATCTTTCTCTGTAAAGAAAGACGAAATGATCATAATGCCAGCCAATGAACCCCACTCTTTGAAAGCAGTGAAAAGATTCAAGATGCTTCTGGTAATGATCAGGTGATAAAATCTCTTTACCATCCTTAAGAGAATCCATGACAATCATAGTCTGGGACTGATTTACCGAGAGCAAAATTACATCCCCACACCACTAAGAGGAGATTATCCATGGGGGAACTTGACCTTTTTGATTTTCACAGAAATCTGGGAAAATCGGTGGAAGTATTTAAGCTGTATTAACAGGTAGAACAATTTTAGAAATTTTGACGATATATATTATGGAGGTAGTTATTTTAATTTAAACTATATCATGAATCTGCTGCTTATAAATAGGCATATTA
>QNDO01000112.1 GCA_003644895.1 Candidatus Hydrothermota bacterium
CAATACTTTTGTCAACCGTTAAATAAAATTCTAAATTTTTAACTTTATAATCAAATGGGATGCCATTCTTAATTATTCCTTCTGTAAGAAGAAATCCAACTCCAAGATACTCGATCTCCGCCGGGGAACAACTTAGCCTTGTATATAGTGCGTTGTTTATGTAAATCGAAGCTATTTCTTCTGAAACGATGTAATCCTCTCCATCCCTGCATGTATCAAAAGTACATTTTCTTATATTTTTCTTCTTATAGATCATTTAAAAAAGAAGCATATTTTTTGAGGTCTTTTGGTGTATTCAGGTTAATAAAACTCATAAGTTCTGGATCATGTTTTCTCACAATCTTTTCAGGAATTTCTTTAACATTAACCCTCTCATAGAAGGATGTTACCTTTAAATTTCCCCTTTCAATCTCTTCTTCAATTACATTTACTGTATTTTTTGTATATACGGCATGGAGTGGTTCAAAATATCCTCTTACAATGGGAACAACTACATCATAATCTCCCGTAATTTTCAACATATATTTTACAAGATTTTTGTTCACAAATGGCATATCACATGCCACTATAAAATTAAATTGATTTTTTGATACTTTTAATCCTGAGTAGATACCTACCAATGGTGAATGATATTCATACAAATCTTCCACAAAAATAAACTCTTTTCCATAAATCCTCTGTTTACCTTTCCCTACAACAATAATTTCAGAAAATAAAATTTTCAACCTTTCTATAATTATTTCAACAAGATTTTTCCTGTTTATCAGGAGGAGGGGCTTCGGGAACCCCATCCTCCTTGATTCCCCACCTACTAGGATTATTAATGTAGCTTCAAGCAATTTTTCTTTCACGCCAGATATATACAATCCAATATAGCATTGCCACAAAGAAAGCACCACCCACCATATTTCCTAAAGTCACCGGGAGTTCATTGCGAACCCAGAATCCATACATATTGAGGTTAGAAAGATCAGGATAGCCAGCTGCAGCAACCACATGGGGGATATTTTTGAGGAACATTCCCATGGGAATAAAGTACATGTTTGCAACACTGTGTTCAAATCCGGATGCCACAAAAGCCATTATGGGGAAGAAGATGGCGAATATTTTCCCTATTGTTTGCCTTGCAGAAAAAGCAATCCACACAGCAAGGCAGACAAGCCAATTACATCCCACACCCCTTGCAAATGCTTCAAGAAAGGATAAGTTTACTTTTGCATTAGCTATTTTAAGGGCAGTCGCTCCTACTAAATAACCATTGGTCTTCCACAGCCCGCTCCAGTACATGAGAATAACCAGGAGTAAGGAACCGATTAAATTTGCTATGTAAACAACAATCCAGTTGTAAAAAAGTCTCCATACTGGTGCACGTTTATCGAGAACTGAAAGAAAGATCAAGTTGTTTCCTGTAAAAAGTTCTGCCCCTGCAATAACCACAAGCATAAGCCCAACACTGAATACTGCACCCATAATTAATTTCGCCATTCCAACGCCCATGTACTTTGCCACATCATGGCCTACCATGGTGGCAAGCTCTGCTCCAAATCCGATATATACTCCAGCTAATATGCCTAATATGAAGAGCTTGTAGAATATAAAATGGGTTTTTTTAACACATATATCAGTAGTTAGAGTATCGGCAATCGCTGCTGGAGTGCGACACTCAAACTGCATAAAGCACCTCCTTTTTTAAATTTTTTCAATTTTACATGCTGCAACTTTAAGTTCAGGTATTTTTGCAATTGGGTCCAGTGCATCATTGGTAAGTACATTTGCTGCAGCTTCAGCAAAGTGGAATGGTATAAATACTGAACCCAGGCTCACTCTATCGCTTGCTATTGCCTTAATTTTTATAAATCCCCTTCTTGATGTTACCTTTACTTCATCACCATCCTCAATGCCAAGTCTTTTCATGTCTTCAGGATGCATCTCCATATAGGGTCCCTCTACATATTTAGGAAGTACATTGGTACGTCTTGTCATTGAACCTGTGTGGAAATGATAAAGAATTCTACCTGTGGATAAGAGGAATGGGTATTCATCCTCAGGCCATTCGGCTGGGGGTATGTAATCTACAGGATGAAATTTACCAAGCCCCCGGGAAAATTTATCTTTATGAAGATATTTCGTCCCCGGATGAGACGGATCAGGGCATGGCCACTGCAATCTTTCGCCCCGCATGATCCTCTCATAAGTTATTCCAGCGTATATAGGGGAGAGCCGATTTATCTCATCAATAATATCTTTGATGCTTGTATATTTCATCTCGTAGCCCATTTTCTTTGCTAGGTCACGTATTATTATCCAATCGGGCTTTGCTTCTCCAGGAGGATCAATGGCTTTCTCCACCCATAGGATTCTCCTCTCTGTATTTGTAAAAGTTCCATATTTCTCTGCAAAAGATGCAGCGGGCAAGATCACATCAGCAAATTGGGTTGTTTCAGTCATAAAGATATCCTGACATACAAGAAATTCAACACTTTCTAAGGCCTCTTTAACATGGGGGATATTGGGGTCCGAAACCATGGGATTCTCGCCCATGAAATAAAATGCTTTTATTTTACCTTCCGTAGCAGCATACATCATTTCTACCACAGTAAGGCCGGGCTTATCGGATAATTTTACCCCCCAAGCTTTTTCAAACTTTTCTTCAATCTGAGGATCATTTACTTTCTGGTATCCCGGATAAACGTTAGGCAGTGATCCCAAGTCACAGGCTCCCTGTACATTATTTTGTCCTCTTAAAGGATTAACTCCAGTGGACTCTCTACCAACATTACCAGTTAACATGGCAAGATTGGCAAGTGAAAGTACATTATCAGTTCCGGTTGTATGCTGAGTAATTCCCATAGCATATACTATACTGGCTTTTTGAGCTCTCCCATATATTCTTGCTGCCTCTATTATCTTATGTTTCGGAATACCTGTAATCTCCTCTACTCGCTCAGGAGTATATTGCTCTATAATCTTCTTGAATTCATTAAACCCTTCCGTCCTTTCTCTTATAAATCCTTCATCGTAGAGACCCTCTTTGATTATTACATGCATCATTCCATTTATCCAGGCAACATCTGTTCCGTTCTTCTGCTGCAGCCAGAGTGTAGCATATTTAACAAGGTCTATTTTCCTTGGATCCACGACAATGAGCTTGGCTCTATGAAACAGAACCGCCCTCTTTATCAGAGTTGCAATCACAGGATGGGTCTCAGTAGTATTAGAACCTGTAACCAGAATAACATCGGCGTATTCCAGTTCCTCTATTGAATTTGTCATTGCACCAGAACCAAAGGCCCTTGCAAGGCCAGCAACAGTGGAAGCATGGCACAATCTGGCACAATGATCAACATTATTGGTACCTATTACTGCCCTCATAAATTTCTGGAATACGAAATTTTCTTCGTTTGTACATTTCGCAGATGCAAGTCCCGCTATTGCATCAGGCCCATATTTTTCTTTAATTTCTTTTAATCTCTTGGCTACATAATTTAAAGCTTCATCCCATTCAACTTCTACGAACTTCCCTTCTTTCCTAATAAGTGGTTTTTTAAGTCTATCTTCTCTATTTACAAAATCCAGTCCAAATCTTCCCTTAACACACGTTTTACCATAATTTGGAATTTTATCTGCACCTTTAACTTTTACAATTTTATTGTCTTTGATCCATAGCTCTAATTGACATCCCACACCGCAATAAGGACAGGTTGTAACGACTCTTCTATCCACATCTTTCTTCCTGATTCTCATGCCGTACACAGGTTTTTCAGCAATTGCTCCCACAGGACATGCCTGGACACACTCACCACATCCATCGCATTCTGAGTCAGCCCACACCCCAAGTCCTGCAACCACATATTCATTGATACCTCTCTGTGCAAAATTTAATACGCCCTTGGCTTGAATTTCATAACAAGCTTTAACACATCTTGCACATTTTATACACTTGGAAGAATCGTAAATAAGTACAGGCGAACTCTCATCCTTTACCTGGGGAATATCTTTCCAGATGGGTGAGAAGATTCTGCTTTCTATACCTAGGCCATATTTATATGCAAGATCCTGAAGTTCACAATCTCCATCTTTGTCACAATTTATGCAATCATCGTTGTGTTCAGAAAGGATCATGTTTAGCAAAATCTTTCTTGTTTCCTCTAATTCTTCATCAAAAGCAATAACTTTCATGCCATCTTCAACTGCCACTAGGCAAGAAGGTATCATACCTGGTCTACCTTCTATTTTAACTACACAAAGACGACATGCGCCAGTGGGTGTGATTTTTTCAAGAAAACAAAGGCCTGGTATATCAATTCCATTTTCACGAGCAACTTTAAGCAGATTGTCCCCCTTTCTGGCCTTTATTTCCTTACCATCTATATATATGGTAACCCAATCATTCATAAAAAACCTCCTCCTTTTCCCAGTAAAAAGGTTTTATTACCCTTTCCAGTACTCCATGGAGCTTAGAAATAGTTACACCATAATTGGTTATTGGCACTCCTCTTCTCTTGCATTCTTTTATTCTTCTCTTCATCTCCATACTTGTTATCATACAGCCTCCACAGTGAATTACAAGACGGTACTTCTCCAGATCTTCTGGGAAGTCATGACCCGAAGCTACATCAAATTCGAGGTCTTTGCCCGTATATTGGGTTAGCCATCTGGGGATCTTCACCCTTCCAATATCATCTGCTTGGATATGATGAGAGCAAGCTTCTGCGATCAAAACCTTATCCCCATCTTTCAATTTATCAATTGTATAAGCCCCCTCCACCAAAATATCAAGATCTCCCTTGTACCTAGCAAACAGAATTGAAAAGGTAGTAAATTTCACATCTGGAGGTACATCCCCAGCAACTTTTAGCACAACCTGAGAATCTGTTATTACAAGAGCTGGTTTTTTTTGGAGATTTCGTAATACCTCCTCAAGCTCCCTTTCTTTAACCACAATTCCGATGGCATCGTTATCAAGTATGTCTCTTAAAACTTGAACCTGGGGTAATATTAACCTGCCTTTGGGAGCAGCAAGATCTATAGGTACAACAAGTATTACAATATCTCCTCCTTTAATTAAATCTCCTACCAAAACGGGCTCTTTTTTGTAATACTGAGGTGCTAAGGAAATTATTGCTTCCTTTAATTCATCAATTCCCTTTGTTTCCTTCGCAGAAACTTTTACAAACTTTATATTATTTGCCCTACAATAATCCAGATCACAAGTTTTAACTTCACCTTTATCAATTTTATTAAATATAAGAATAAACGGAATTTCCATTTCTTGAAGCTCTTTTATGATATCTTTCTCATATCTAGTTAAGCCTTTTTCATCTGTTAC
>QNDO01000113.1 GCA_003644895.1 Candidatus Hydrothermota bacterium
ACACAGAGGTGAACAGCAATCCTATTAAAAATAGAAGCAAATATATCATAATACCTTAACCTTCACCCTTTTAATCTCTCCTCTATCTTTCTCCAGTATTTCGAATTCTACATCTTCCATCAGAACTTTTTCCCCTTCCCCTGGTAATCTACCGGTAATTTCCATAAGTAATCCCTGAATAGTTGTAGCTTCACTGGATACTGACTTTTGTAATAATCCTTCCAGTTCACTGAGTAAATAATCTCCAGGGACAACAAAGGTCCGGCTATCTATTCTCTTTATTCTTTTTTCTTTTTCCACCCCAAGTATTTTGAGAAGGTCCCCCAGGGTAATGATTCCCTTCACCCCTCCATATTCATCCACCACAATGAACATTTTTCTATTCTTTTCAACCGCCATTTTAACTAGTTCGGTAACCTTTCTGCCGGAAGGGATAAAATCTGCTTCTTTTGTGTATTTCAGGATATCCTCTTCATCCTTTGCATTTATCAATTCCGGATTATCTATCTCAAAAACGCCTCTAATGTCATCTTGAGATTCACCTCTTACTGGATAACGTGTGAACCCGTACAATTTTGCTCTACTTCTTGCCTCCGCTATATTCATTGATGCATTCATAAAAACAATATCTTTCCTTGGTGTCATAATTTCCTCTGCAGTGTACATCACCAAAGATATTCCGCTCCGCAAGCCGCTTCTCGATCCAAGGGTCATTTCTTCGAGATTCTTTAACACCTCTTCCTGTTCATAAGTTCTTCGAGAAAGGGCAGAAATCCATTCAAGCACTAAAGTAAAAGGTTTTGTGAATGGTTTCAAAATTACATAAAGAGGATAAAATATCCCTACAGATTTTTTCAAAAAGTTGGACGGGAAATCTATAGCTATGAGTTTCGGCGTAATTTCACCAAAAAGTAAGAGAATAAAAGTAAAAAGTACTATCTCGAGGCCCGATTCTAACGATTTTGAAACATGCACGTTTCCGAAAATACCTACTAGGATTGAGGGAAATATGGCTGAAGCATAAGAATTCACAAGCATGTTTCCAAGAAGTATTACAAAAAGACTTTCTTCCTGCTTTGAAAGTAATTTTCTCACCCACTTCTTAATCCTTGGTCCCGTTATTTTTTCTACTTCTATCTCAAGGACAGAAAAAAGCGCCGCTTCTGTTCCAGAAAACAAGAAGGAAAGCAAAAGGAAAAGGATAAGTACTAATACAGAGATTCCCATATTTTAAGATAATCCTCCTCTTCCTTCTGCATGAAGGGCTCCATGGAGCTTTTTTTATGATCGTAACCTGCAATATGTAACAAACCGTGCAAGGCATAACGTATCAATTCAAGCTCAGGGGAAACACCAAATTTAAGTGCCATTCTTTTGGCAGTATCTACGGAAACATAAATCTCTGCTTCGTTGCCAAGATCAAAGGAAAGCACGTCTGTTGGTTTATTTTTACCCAAAAAAACCTTATTAAGTTTTTTAATGTAGGAATCATTTACAAAAATAATGAAAATATTTTTGTGTAATTTTTCTCGTGCAGCAATATCTCTCAGAAACCTTTCTGCTTTATTTTTGAAGCCGTAAGGAAGTTTAACTCTTAGGCTCTTTAGATGAACCCTGCTCTTCTCCATACTCAATCCTGGGATGAAATATACTTTTTACATAAGGGAAAATGCTTTCTTCTACCATTTTTAGCTCTTTGTTGGTTATATCAGCCTCATCGAACTGACCATCAAGAAGTCTATTGTAAATAATATTGTGAATTAAATCCTTTAGATTTTCGTCACTTCTATCCTTTAAACTACGAGCTGCTGCCTCTATGCTATCTGCAATCATCACTATAGCTTCGAGTTTTGTACGGGGTTTTGGTCCTCGATATCTGAAATCTTCTTCTTTAACTTCCTGGCCACCTGATTTTGCTTTATTGTAAAAAGCTTTCATCAAAGTAGTACCATGGTGTGTCTCTATCACTCCTATTATCTCTTTTGGGAGTCTATACTGCTTCGCCAATTCAACACCGTCCCTTACATGATCTTCCAAAATCAATACACTCATTTTAGGAGAAAGTTTATCATGGGGGTTTTCACCCTCTCTTTGATTTTCAATAAAATAGGCAGGATGTTTCATCTTTCCTATATCATGGTAATAACCAGCCACTCTTGCAAGTATCGGATTGACACCGATAGCTCTGGCCGCCTGTGCAGCAAGGTTACCCACAATAAGACTATGGGTCATGGTTCCAGGTGCCTTTTCCTGAAGCTCTCGCAATAGTGGATGATTCATATTGGAAAGTTCTGCTAGCAGAAAGTCTGTACTGATTTTAAAAATCCTTTCGAGAATAGGCAAAACACCAATAAAAAGAAGATACGAAAAAAGGATTGAAGCACCAGATGCCTCAAGTGTAATCCGTATCCCTGAAAAGTTATCATTTAGATTATAATTTATGATTAAAGACAACAAAAGAGCCCCTATAAGCGTGAAAAACATGGAAAGATATATATCGAATCTCCCCTTTATAATCTTGGCAGTCATGGCAGCGGTAACTCCCACCACCAAGTTATAGATCAATATAGAGACATTCTCACCCGCATAAATACTTATAATCAGGGCCAAAAATAGAGAAAAAACAAATGCACTTTTTTCTTCCATTATAGTTGCAATTAAAAGACCGGAAAATGGCAAAAGAGTTATAAAGAATGAAATGTTTTGTCCGAAGGAAACACTGGCTACAACAAGAGGCAAAATGTAAGAAATAGTAAACACGGTGATTTTGGAAATCGAGAAATAATATTCAGGATGCATTCTATAAAAATAGACGAAACCAAGAATCAATATAATAGAAAAATAAATGAGTCTTAACCACCAGTATTTCCAGAGGTTACCTGTAAAATATTTTTTTCGAGTACCACGGAGCGCATCTATTTTCTTGACCATTTCAGGTGTTACCACCTCACCCCGTTTACCTATCACCTCACCTTTATAGACCTTGGCTAGTATGGGATTTATCTCGTTTATGCGCGCCTGCCTCAAAGAATCAGTCCTAAGGGAATCAAATATCATATTGGGTTTTACAACTCGATTCACAAAGTCCAAAAAGGCTTTCTGTTTCAAAGTGTCTTTACGAAATGCTGAAAAAGCATCTTTCCTTGCAAGGGAGTATACATCCTCAAGGCCGAGGATCTCAGCGGTCTTAACAGTTATCAACTTACCCCGCTCATATAATAAAACTGAATCACAGTACAAATAACTTCTTGTTGCTACAATTCCCTTCCTATAGATCCTCCTTAAAAATCTCTTGCTTATTTTTTTCACGTCTTCGGGGAGGATTGAACTCTCCAGAGAATTCAATATCCGTTCATAAACCGTTGTATCTCTCACAAACACCGGAGGAGTGGTCTCTATAATTTTCTGTTTTTCCTCATCAAGCTCTTCCTTGGTTTTACTTACCACAAAGGAATAAGGTGCTACAATATCATTTTTAAGTCTTTTTCCAGGCTGTATGCCACTAAGCTTGGCGGTCTCTTTAAATGGATAAAAATAAAATGCAATAAAAAGAAATATAAAGTAAGCGGTAATGGAATAACTTAACCTTTTGAGTTTTTTACGTTTCTTTATCTTTTTTTGTTTTATTATATCTTTCATAAGCTTCAACAATATTCTTCACAAGTTTGTGTCTAATAACATCTTCTGATCCAAAGTAAACGAAGGCTATGCCTGGAATATCTTTAAGAACTCTCTGGATTTCCACCAAACCAGAGTTTTCGTCATAAGGTAGGTCTATTTGGGTTATATCTCCTGTTAGTACAAGCTTGGATCTGGGACCCAATCTGGTGAGAAACATTTTCATCTGAACGGCTTTTGTATTCTGAGCTTCATCTAGTATTACAAATGCATCGGAAAAGGTCCTGCCTCTCATGTAAGCAAGAGGGGCAATCTCTATAACCCTTGTGTCAATCAATCTTTTCACTCTATCTGGTGGAAGCATGGCGTATAGGGCATCATACAGTGGGGTAAGGTAAGGGTTTATCTTCTCTTGAAAATCGCCTGGAAGGAAGCCAAGAGATTCACCTGCCTCAACAGCTGGCCTGGTCAGAATCAATCTCTCCACCTTCCCTTCCCGCAAAGTCTTGAGTGCAGCTGCAACTGCGAGGAAGGTTTTACCTGTACCAGCCGGTCCAATGGCAACCACTATATCATTTTTCTCTATAAGCTCCAAGTACTTCCGTTGATTAGGTGTTTTTGGATAAATCTTCCTTTTAGGAGTGACTATAACGATTTCTTCCCCTACCGGTCTTAATTTACTAGTTTCTCTATAAAGCAACTCCTCCACTTCTTGGGATTCTAGTTTACCTTCCTTTTTAATCTTTTCCTTAAGAAGTAGAATAATTTTTTCTATAAGTTCAATCTCTTCTTTAGAGCCTTTAATCTGAATTTCATCTCCCCGGACAACGATCTTTCCCGGAAACTTTTTCTTCAAAACAGAAATATTAGCATCTTGAACTCCTAGGAGTTCAAGAACATTAATATCTCCTATATAGATTTTTTTACTTGCAATATCCATATAAAATTAGGGGGCTACACCTTATCAGTGTAACCCCCTTTACCTCACATCTCGTTCTCTATCAATCTCTCGGTATGGTAAATACCTGACCTGGATAAATCAGATCAGGGTCTTTAATCTGATCCTTATTTGCCTCATAAATCTTGGTCCACATTGTGGGATCACCGTAAATCCAAGTGAAGCCTGCAATCTTCCACAAATAATCTCCAGGAATAACCTCAAATTCTTTCACAATACCATGGGGTATCTTGAGGACCCAGCCAGGATAAATGAGATTTGGATCCTTAATAAGGTCTCTATTTGCTCTGTATATTCTTGGCCAGGCTTTAGAATTATTGTATATATATCTCATTCCTGCGATCTTGGCGAGATAATCTCCCTCCTCAACAGTATACTCAGATGGATATTTTGCAATCTCCTCTTTAAGGGAAGCAATCTCTTCTTTTAGGGAGCTGATTTCATTATCCACTGCCTGAACTTTATCTCTGTATTCTTTAACCTGTGCCTCTAATTTGCTTATGTCTGCGTTAATCTGATCGAGATTTGCCTTACATTCTTCAAGAATTTTCAATGCCTCTTCTTCAGTAAGTTTCTTCTCTTTAGCATAAAGAGTAGATGTAACAAATAAGCTCATAATTATTAAAGCAAATATTTTCTTCATTATACACCTCCTTTATCAATAACCTTTCTCGAGGACATTGGTGAGCCAATCATTCAGAGA
>QNDO01000114.1 GCA_003644895.1 Candidatus Hydrothermota bacterium
ACATAAATGGTTTCTTTTTCAGGGGCATTTTCTCGAATAAATTTGAGGGCATCCTCCACAGTCATATCTGGCTTCAACTCCACCATTTCTGGGGTCATGGCATGTCCTACAGAATCCGGTGGATAATTCAGGAGAATCTGAGTGACCTCTCTTTCCTCTGGTTTTAAATAGGTTAGCAACTTTTTAACCATTTCAGCTGGCAACTCATCAAAAAACCTGGCCCTGTCGTCAGGATCAAGCTCATTGAGAAGATCAGCAACTTCTTTTCTGGTAAAGAGTCTGAAAAGTTCTTCCCTTTCCTGAGGAGGTAATTCGGAGAAAATATGAGCTATAGTTTCCTTATCCAGGAGTCTCAGGACAAGAACCTTTTCTTGATCCTCCAGCTCCTCTACAAGTTCAGCAATGTCCTGTGGTTTAAGGGTTTTAAGGAGCTCTTTAATTGCCCCGAGATTTTTTTTCTCAAGCTCACTTTTAAGCTCAGGCAATAATACATTAATCCAGCTCATTGGTTAATAATAAGGGATGAAAAAGAATAGGGCAAAAAGTATCCCCATTTACCATTCTTGACAGACTTTTAAACTACCTTTAAAAATTAAAGCAAATCAAAAAAGGAGGTCTAGTATGAAAAAAGTAGTGATTGTATTGTTACTGTCAGTTTCTCTCCTTTCCTCACAGACACTCAGTGAAAAGGTGGATAGTACTGCAAAAACTTTCTATTCACCGGGAGCGGCAATGATTTCAGGGGGAATTTTTTCCACTGCTTCCACCCAGGGTGGGCTTCCTAGATTTGATATAGGTGTGGGAACAAATATGGAATGGTTTAAATTCACAAGACCGGATAATCTTGAAGAAACAAGTTTTCCAGCTTTCTTCCCCTTCTTTTTTGGTGAAATTGGTGTATTTGGCGGTCTATCCTTTACACCAGTATTAAATGGAATCCTCTCCATCGATCTTCTCGGAAGATACTCCCCTGGTCTCATCTCAGCTGACTTCATAGAAGAAAAACCTCAACTTATTTCATATGGCGTTAAAATCGGCCTTATGAAAGATCAGCTAGTCCCCCCAACACCTGCAATATCAATTACCCTTATGAACCATTCTTACGGAGATCTGGTAGCAAAATTTGATACACTGTATACTAGCTTCAAACTCGAAGATTTCTCCATCCATGCTGATATCTCAAAAAACCTGATATTTCTTTCGCCCTATGCAGGAATTGGATACGATTCGTATAAATTAAAAGGTGAATGGTGGACCGAAAACACCAGCAGCAATAAAAGAACACTTGCAGAATTTAAGGATTCATCCATACGATATTATGGAGGATTAGAATTCAAACTCCTTCTCATTAAACTTTATCTGGAAGGTGCTTACAGAGACGGCAACACAATTGTTTCCATAGGTGCCAAGATCGGAATTTAAAATTGTTGAAAAATTTAAAACCTTATCAGATTCTTTTATCAGGATATATTGGTGTAATTATAGTGGGGGCGTTGCTTTTACTTTTACCCTGGACCAGGAGGGGGAGTCTCTCATTAACCGATGCATTCTTCACCTCAACTTCTGCAGTATGTGTAACCGGTCTGATTGTAAAAGATACCCAAGGATTTTTCACTCCTGTAGGCAAGGGCATAATTTTACTACTTCTACAAATAGGGGGAATAGGATATATGACTCTTGCTACCTTCTTCCTTTTCCTTCTCCGAGCAAAAAGCAGTTTCTCCTTTAGAATGACAATGTCCCAGTCTTTCCCAGAATTGAGTATCGGCAATATTTTCAGATTTGCAAGACTGGTAATATTAATCACTCTAGCTCTTGAAATCACCGGAACCCTTATTCTTTATCCCAGCTTTTTGAAGTACGGATTTAGCAATTTCAAGGCATTTGGGCATGCATTATTCACTTCTGTTTCTGCATTCTGTAACGCAGGTTTCTCCACCTTCGCCACAAGTCTCACAAGATACAGAGGTGATATAATCATAAATCTAACTGTGATGTTTCTTATTGTCGTCGGAGGCATTGGTTTTGTGCTTCTCCAGGATATAGATGAAAAGTTCTTTTTAAAAACGAAGAAAAAACTCACTCTTCACTCTAAAGCAGTGTTAATTTTCACTACCCTACTTATTATTACTGGAGCAATTATTATCTTTATTTCAGAATACTCACACGGTTTTGCTGGCTTCCCTCTCAAAGAGAAAATCCTGGCTTCACTTTTTCAGGCTATAACACCGCGTACTGCAGGTTTTTCTACAGTTAATATGAGTATACTGGCTCCTTCCACACTCTACTTTATCATGTTGTTTATGTTCATAGGAGGATCGCCAGGAGGTACTGCAGGAGGAATCAAGACCACCACCTTCTTCGGAATTTTTATATGGCTATATAATTATTTAAAAGGAAATGAGCAGATTATATTTTTAAAGTATCGCATATCGGAAGAAACTATAAAGAAGATATTTTCTATATTTCTCCTCTCAATAGCCATAATTTTCACCAGTACTTTCCTAGTAATGGTAGTTGAGAGGGAAGGAGTCAAAACTCATGGCTTTTTACCTTATCTCTTTGAAGTATTTTCTGCCTTTGGAACTGTAGGATTGTCCTGGGGATCTTTCCACCACAAATTTGTTAGTCTGAGTGCAGACTTTAATATACCTGCTAAATGGGTTATTATAATAACCATGCTTGCAGGGAAGGTGGGGGTGTTGTCTCTCGCTTCCCTCATTATAGAAAAGAAAAAAGAGGAAATAGGTTACGTACCTGGAAAATACGTAGTGGGGTGATAAAATGCAATTTCTCGTAATTGGACTTGGAAGATTTGGAAAGGCTGTGGCACTGACCTTAGCCTCAAAGGGACACGAAGTCCTTGCTATAGATAAGGATGAGTCTAGAGTGACGGAGGTTGAAGATAAAGTTTCTCAGGCTCTTGTTATAGATTCTACTAATGAGAAAGCAATGAAATCTCTGGGCATTTCCGATTTCGACTATGTTATAGTTTGCATGAGCTCCAACATGGAAGCCTCCATTCTTACCACCATGATAGTAAAGGACTCAGGAGCTAAAAAGGTGGTTGCAAAAGCCGGAACGGAAGTTCACGCAAAAATTTTGAAAAGAATAGGTGTGGATAAAGTGGTATTCCCAGAAGCTGAAATGGGACAGAGGGTTGCTGAATCACTTTCATCACCCAAGATATTCGACTACATCGAACTTTCAGAAGATTATTCCATTGTGGAGATAGTTACACCGGATGCTTTCGTGGGCAAGACACTGGCAGAGATAGACCTGAGAAAAAAATACGGTCTTCAGGTGATCGCAATCAGAAGAAAGGTTCCACACCTTAACGAGGATACTGGACAGGTAGGGTATGATACAAAAGTGGTATTGGCACCCGGGCCTGATCAAGAACTATTAAAAGGTGATATCCTTGTAGTACTGGGAGAAACACCAAAAATAGAACAATTTAAAAAATTATGAAAATAGAGGATCTACTTGAAGAAGCTAAATTTTACTTTGTATCCCAGAAATATGATCTGGCGGAAAAATTTTTTAAAGAAGTATTAAAAAAAGAACCCGGGAATAAAGAAGCACTTTTTAATCTGGCTCTTCTATATGAGGTAACAAACCAGTTTGACCAGGCCAAAGAATATTTTGAGAGGGTCTTACAGGTAGATCCCTCAAATAAAGAAGCAAGAGACCATCTGGATAAATTGACGGAGCTCTGATATTGAGTAATTTCCTTGCAGGAATTATAGGGTCACTACTTGCGGGTCTTGCAACAGCAATTGGTGGAGTTCCTGTATTATTTTCTAAGGTATATTCCAGGAAAGTTCTTGACACTATGTTGGGCTTTTCAGCAGGGGTTATGCTTGCAGCTACAGCTTTCAGCCTTCTAGTACCTGCTATTAGGACAGGAGGGGTATGGAAAACATCCATAGGGGTTGTTATGGGGAGCATTTTCGTGGAACTGGTGGACAGATATATACCCCATGAACACTTTTTTAGAGGGCATGAGGGTCCTCCATCTCACCTCAAAAAGATTCTTCTCCTTATGATTGCCATCACCATCCACAACTTTCCTGAAGGTATGGCTGTGGGTGTAGGTTTTGGTTCAGGTAATTTTGGAATGGCTACCTCACTTGCAATTGCCATAGGAATTCAAAATATTCCGGAAGGTTCAGCTGTTGCCATGCCCCTATTGAAAATGGGATTTAGCAAACAGAAGGCTTTTTTGTTTGCTCTTCTTTCAGGTCTTGTGGAACCCGTGGGCGGTCTCATCGGTGCAGGAATTGTTTCCTTCACTTCCCGCCTATTACCCTACATGATGGGATTCGCAGCCGGGGCTATGATTTATGTAATTAGCGATGAGATGATTCCTGAGAGTCATTCTGAGGGAAATGAAAAAAATGCAACATTTGGTGTTATTTCAGGATTTCTTGTCATGATGATTCTGGATAATATATTTGGATGAGAGAAATGGATATAAAATTATTTTTAAGCAAAAAGAAAAAATTAGTGGATGAGGCCCTTGAAAGATTTTTTCCTTATAAAGGAGAAGGGGTACCCATTCTCAGAGAATCAATGCGATACTCATTGTTTGCTGGTGGAAAGAGGCTCCGACCTATTCTCGTCTTGACAACTTACGAAGTATGCGGAGGCAAAAACCTGGAGGAGATTTTACCACAAGCCTGTGCATTGGAAATGATACACACTTTTACACTTATACATGATGATCTACCGGCCATTGATAACGATGACTGGAGAAGAGGAAGGCTTACAAACCACAAAGTTTATGGAGAGGCCCTTGCTATACTTGCAGGTGATGCTCTCTTTATCGAGGCTATAAATCTTTTTCTCAAGGGGCCACTTAAAAATGAACTAAAAGCCAGGATGCTTCTGGAACTTACCCATGCGCTTGGGGTGAACGGTGTGATAGGCGGCCAGGTTCTAGATATCAATGCTGAAGGTAAAATGCACTCTCTGAAGTTGGTTCAGAATATTCATAGAATGAAGACTGCAAAATTTATTGAAGTCTCCATGGTAATCGGAGGTATAGCTGCTGAGGCTTCTGAAAACAGTATCAAAAAATTACACGAAATAGGAGAAAATATCGGCTTTGCGTTTCAAATTGTGGATGATATTCTTGATGAAACAGGAGAAAAGGAAGTTGTAGGTAAGGAAACTCATAAAGACAGAGAAAGAGGAAAATGTACATACCCATCTGTGATAGGCTTAGAAAGGTCAAAAGAAGAAGCATTGAACTTAATAAATAAG
>QNDO01000115.1 GCA_003644895.1 Candidatus Hydrothermota bacterium
GGACCTCATAAGGAAAGCCTATATGTCCCTCAAGAAAGCCAAAAAAGTTTCAGGTAACAGTTACGAATTTTTCAACAAAGAAATGGCTGAGAAGGCCGAGTATACATTTGCTCTTAAAAACGATATAATGAAGGCGATTTCAGACAAAGAATTTATCCTTTACTTTCAACCATATTATGAACTTGAGTCAGGTAAACTTGCTGGTATGGAAGTCCTCTTAAGGTGGCAACACAAGGAAAGAGGAATAATAAATCCCGGAGAATTTATTCCGATACTTGAGGAGACAGGAATGATAGTCACAGTGGGTGAGTGGATTCTTGAGAAAGTTCGAGAACAGATGATAGAATGGCGAGATAAGGGATATCCCCTCTATCCCCTCTCGGTTAATATTTCTCCAGTCCAGTTCAGGGATAAGAAACTACTGGAAAAGATAAGCAAGGTTATAGAAGACCATGGAATTGATGCATCGTATCTCATCCTTGAAATAACTGAAACCACCTTCATGGAAGATGTGAACTATACAAGCAGGGTGTTGAAAAAATTGAAAGAGATGGGGGTAAGAATTTCCATCGATGATTTTGGAACAGGATATTCCTCACTGGCTTATCTAAAGAGATTCCCTGTGGATACTCTGAAAATCGATATTTCTTTTATTAAGAACATAGAAAAGGACCCTGATGATGCCACCATCGTATCCACAATAATACAGGTTGCCCATAACATGGATATAAAAGCAGTTGCCGAGGGTGTGGAAAGAAAACAGCAGTGGGATATATTGCGACTTCTCAGGTGTGACATAGCCCAGGGGTTTTATAAAAGCAGGCCCTTGCCTGCTGAGGAGATGGAGAAGATTTTAATAGAGGAAGGAGCCCGAGAGTAAGTAGAGAATACTTAGAGCTGGCTTTCTATTGAAATATCATATATAAGCATTTTTACTTGATTTAAATAGGCACCTTCTTTAAAATTTCAAATGCAGAAATCCGGTATCTTCTCGCAGTAAATGTTCTTTAACAAAAAGGAGGTATGTGTATTGAAATGTTTAATTATTGCTGCAGGTAAGGGGAAAAGAATCCGAAAAATAAGTGATTCTAAGCCACTTACTAAGATTTATGGTTTACCTTTAATTGAAAGGGTCATCCTCACCGCCCGCAGGGTAGGGGTGGATGAATTTGTTGTGGTAACAGGATATAATGGCAAAAAAGTCAGAAAATATCTTGATAAAATAAAAAAGAAAAGAGGGGTTAAAATCACCCATGTAATAAATGAAGAATGGGATAAGGAAAACGGTTTATCTGTTTTGAAGGCCAGAGAATATCTCGAGGATAAGTTTTTACTCCTCATGGGGGACCACCTTTACGAGGAGGATATCCTTAGAAGCCTTATGGCTCAGGATATAAAAGAAGGTGAGGTTATTTTAGCTGCAGATTTCAAAATACATGAGAAACATTTTATTGATATAGATGATGCGACAAAGGTTCTGGTAGAAGATGGTTATATTAAAGATATTAGTAAAAAGCTGAAAGATTATAATGCTTTTGATACAGGGGCCTTCCTCTGCACTGCTTCCATTTTTGACGCTTTAGAACAGAGTAGAGAAGAAAACGATGATATGAGATTATCTAGTGGAATCAAGGTTCTGGCAGAGAAGAAAAAGGCGCGAGTCATAGACATCGGGGAAAGTTTCTGGATCGATGTGGATACAGTGGAGGCTTATGAGAAGGCTAAGGAATTTCTTCTTCATAAAATAGAGAAGAAAAGTGATGGCCCTGTTTCTAGATATTTGAACAGGCCAGTTTCCAAAAAATTAACAAAAGTCCTCGCTTCAACCACCATAACCCCAAACGTTGTTTCATTCCTTTCGTTTTTGATTTCTCTTGGAGGTGCAGCCCTTTTCTTTTTAAGGGGATATGTTCCCCTTCTATTGGGAGGAATTCTCGCACAGTTTTCCTCAATTATGGATGGATGTGACGGTGAGATAGCAAGGCTCAAGTATCTTGAAACCGATTTTGGTGCATGGTTTGACGCCGTTCTTGATAGATACGCCGATGGATTTCTCCTGGCTGGTCTAACCTGGCATGCCTACATTCAGAATTTCGCCCTCTGGAAACTCTTCATAGGACTTCTTGCTCTCATAGGATCATTTGTAAATAGCTACACAGCAGATAAATACGATAGCTACATGAAGAGAAAATCAGAAGGGCATTACCTAAGAATAGGAAGAGATATTAGAATATTTATAATCTTCCTTGGTGCACTTTTCAATATTCCCATCGTGGTGCTGGTAATACTGGCTCTCATGATGAATCTTGAAAATATTAGAAGAATATGGATGCTCTGGAATGTATCAAAAGAAGAATTGAAGAGACGGTAGCACATTCAAGGGTGCCTGAGGACCCTCTACATGCCAGAAATACTCTTGAATGGCTTCTTAAGTTGAAATCGGATGCCGATGTCGCTCTCCAGATTGCCGCACTGGGGCATGATATAGAGAGGGCTATGGAGGAGAGAAAGGTCAGGAGGGAAAATTTTTCTGATTACGAAGAGTTTAAAAAAGCACATGCACTGAATAGTGCCCGGATATTAAAGGAAATTATGGAAGAATGTGGTGCTGATGAGGATCTTATAAATGATGTGGTGGATCTTGTAAAAAAGCATGAATGGGGTGGGGATGAAAGGTCGGACCTGTTGATGTATGCAGATGCCTTATCCTTTTTCGAAGTAAATCTTCCCTTTTATTTTCAGAGAAATAGTGTAGAAGAAACTAAGAGGAGATTCCTGTGGGGATACAGAAAATTGCCAGAAGAATTGAAGGAAGTGGTAAAGAAGTTTCGTTATAAAGATGAGAAACTGAATAGATTGGTGAGAGAGTGGATGGAAGAGTCTTACATATCGTGAAGCGTAAAGCGGACAGCGGGCATGGGAAGAATCGGTAAACGGGAAACGGTAGACGATTGAAGAATGGATTACTTGTTGTCATTCTGAGGAGTCCGCCCCAGGCGGACGACGAAGAATCTCAGATGTTGTGAAGTGAATTAGTTACTGGTGATTGGGTTAAAAATATCCAGCTGTTAATAACCAGTACCCAATCCCCTTTACGCTTTCCGCTCTCCGCTTCCCGACATCTATCCCTTCACCCCACCTCTTGTAAGTCCAGAGATGATATATTTCTGGAGAAAGAGGGTTAGAATAATGAGGGGTACTGTTACCAGGGAAGCTGAAGCCATGAGTTCTCCCCAGGGTATTTCCCCGTGGAGTCCCTGGAATAATGTTATCCCCACGGAAATTGTTTGAGCCCTGTAGTCGGTGGTTAAAAGAAGGGCAAAAAGTAGTTCATTTATACATGCTATGAAAACAATTAGAAATGCAGAGATAAGGCCTGGAGTGGAAAGAGGAAAAATTATTTTAAGGAGAATATTTTTCCTGCTTGCACCATCCACAAGTGCAGCCTCGTCCAGTTCCCTGGGAATCTGGGAGAAATAACTGATAAGGATCCAGAGGGCAAGGGGAGCAGTCCATGCCGTATAAGGGAAAATAAGGGCAGGGTAGGTATTTATCAATCTGAGGTTTGATTCTATCTTGAAAAGATATCCGGCAATACTTATCTGAGGGAAGATTGATATGGCCAGCATCATGAGGGGAATGGTAAATTTTCCCGGAAAATTGAACCTGGTTATAGCATATGCTCCAAATCCTGCAATAAATATTACTAAAAAAGAAACGGTGGTGGAAATAATGATGGAGTTTTTCAGGTAATCCAGCATGTGAAGGTTTTTGTTGGATATAATGTTTACGTAATTTGAGAGTGTTAGATTTACCCCACCACCCTGCAGAAAACCGAGGTCTTTTGTGAGAGAAACAAAAAGCATCCATATGACAGGAGCGAGCACAAAGAGGGTGAAGAAAATGGTTCCAACTACTATAAGGATCTTTTTAACATATACCTCTTTCATAAGGTTTCCTTAAATCTCCATGCTCTTATATAAAGGAAAGAAAATATAAATACGAGAAGGAATATAATGATGGAGACGGCAGAACCTGTGCCAAAATCACCGTTGATGAAGTAATGAAAGCCCAGTATGGAGACCGTTCGTGTAGAACCTGCTGGTCCACCGCCTGTAAGAACATATACAAGGTCGAATATCCGTAATGCATCCGCTGTTCTGAAAATAAGAGCCACAACAAGGGCAGGACGAAGGAGAGGAAGGGTTATGTAAAGGAATCTCTTCCACATGGTAGCATTATCCACCATTGCCTGCTCGTACAGTTCATCGGGTATGGTCTGGAGACCTGCAAGCAGGATTAAGGTCATGAAGGGCGTTGTCTTCCAGACATCCGCTATGGTGATAGCCCAGAAAGCACCATGCGCAGTTCCAAGCCAGTTAACCTTTGCTCCGGTATGTGTTATATCGAGAAAATAATTAAGCAATCCATAATTATAGTTGTACATAAGTTGCCATAATCTTGCACTTATGGCTGTGGGGATTGCCCATGGAATTAATAGTATGGTCCTCAAAAAACTTCTTCCTGTAAAGACTTCCTTTAAAAGCAGAGCAAAGGAAATTCCAAGGACTGTTTCAAGAGATACGGAAACAGCGGTAAATAAAGTGGTAAATTTGAGGGAATTCCAGAAATCAGATAATTTGATGAGGTCAGCGTAATTTGTAAAGCCTGTAAATCTGGAAGGAAGATAGGTTATGTCTCTGTAAAGACTATTAATAAAGGTTCCCACTATGGGAATGAGAATGAAAAGTAAGATAATTGTTAAGAGCGGAGAAATATAGAAGTAGGCAGTACGAATCTCTCCGTTCTTTTTAATCTTCATACTTTTTTATAAATTCATCGATTTCATCCTGTGCTTTTTCAAGTGCCTCTTGAGGGGTCTCGCTGAGTGAAAGAGCAGAATTAAGGTGTTTCTGTAAAATCTGGGAAACACCCGAGTAATAAGGAAGGGATGGCCTTGCCACAGCATTTTCAAAAACATCCTTTAGGAGAACAAGATGAGGAGCTGTCTTTTCTATCACTGTATCAGCATACACATCCACTCTCCCGGGGTTCCATCCCAGGTTAAGGGCAAAATCTCTCTGTTTTTCATAAGAGGTCACAAACTTCACAAATTCCCACGCCTCATTTTTCACATCAGAGAATCTCGATATCCCTATATGCCATCCTCCCAGGGTAGAAGCACTTCTCTTTCCTTTTCTGTGAGGAAGTTTCGTTATGCCCACTTTATCCTTGAGTTCAGGATTTTTTTCATGTAA
>QNDO01000116.1 GCA_003644895.1 Candidatus Hydrothermota bacterium
ATAGAGCTCAGGTAAAATATTCTGACTATATTTCTTCATCAACTGCTTTTTTCTCCATGGGATTTAATGCAGTGAAGCTTGGGTATGAAGAAATTCGGGCCCTCTTGGAGATATATAAGAAGATAAACTATTTTTGTTCCTCCAAATTCAGTTTGATTTCTGGCAGAATATTGAAAAAAAGAGATAGATTTTATGTGTACCAGCTGGGGGGAACAAACGGATTAAGAGGGTACAGAGCTTTTTACTTTGAGGGAAATAAGTACCTTCTCTCACAACTTGAGCTGAGATTTTCTCTAAGACAGAGTCTTCTAAATATTGTGACACCCGGAATGGGATTTTTCATTGATGCAGGATATGCAGGGGATGTCATGAACATGGTATATTTTGACGGGGGCTTTATGGTGTTAGTTGAATCTTTCAAACAGTATGGTGCACCCATAGGCTATGCCTCAGTGGCTTATAATGGAAAAGATTGGACTTTTTCGGTGGGTATCCTTGAATAACTCCTTTTAGGCCCGTAAAATTTTGCAAATGGTTGAAGAATCCAGAAAATACAGATTTATAATAGTCCACGGATTCAGTGATAAAGAATTTCTTGATTTTTACAACAAATATAAAGAGAACAAGCTTCCACCTGCGATTTTTGCGGTTACCACTGAACATTCTCTGAAGATGAAGTTGGAGGATTTAATAAATACTCTAATCAAAGAGCATGAAGAATTTATGAGAAAAAGGAAAGGTAAATGAAAAAGGTTGTGGCTTTAATTGGACCATCGGACCCTTCTCGAGAAGTATACCAAGATGCCTATATTGTGGGTAAACTTATTGCCCGAGAGGGGTGGACCCTGGTAAATGGAGGTGGTCCAGGAGTTATGGAAGCTTCTGCAAAGGGAGTGAGGGAGGAAGGTGGAATTAGCATAGGAATTATTCCCTATGGAGAGTTTAGAGGTTTTAATGCCTTTATTGATGTTGTAATTCCAACAGGAATTCAGGAAATGCGGAATTTTTTAATTATAAAGGCAGCTCATGCAGTAATTGTATGTGGTTATTCTGAGGGAACTTTGATTGAAATTTCCATTGCCAATAAGTTGAAAAAGTATATGGTTGGGCTTCATGTTCCCGATATCCCAGGTGTAGTGATGGAAAAAGCCAGTGATCCGGAAGAGGCTGTTTTAAAAGTAAAGAAATTTCTGGAGGTATTGGCATGATTGAAATAGATGGGTATACTCTAAAACTTGAAGATGTTTATGCCGTAGCTTTGAACAAAACTAAAGTTTCACTATCTGTAAAATCTAAGGAAATTATTAAAAAACACAGAAAAATTGTGGAGAAGATACTGGGCGGTGGGAAGGCAGTCTATGGTATTAATACAGGTGTGGGAAGACTTGCCGAGGTTAAGATCCCAGGAGATGAACTTGCCAAACTCCAGGTAAACATAGTGCGCTCTCATGCTGTTGGTGTTGGAGATCCACTTACTCCTGAGATTGTGAGAGCCGCCATGCTTCTCCGGGCGAATACTCTTGCTTCCGGGCACGCTGGGGTGAGACCCGGGGTGGTGGAGAAGCTCATAGAATTTTTGAATAAGGACGTGATTCCCTATGTTCCCTCCCAAGGATCTGTAGGAGCATCGGGAGACCTCGCTCCCCTAGCGCATATTGCCCTGGCACTCATAGGAGAGGGATACTGTCTTGAAGAAGGGAAAAAGATTCCTACATTGGATGTATTAAAAAAGAAACAGATAGCCCCCCTTAAACTTCAAGCAAAAGAGGGTCTTTCTCTTATAAATGGTACTCAGGCAACCACTGCAGTGTTATCCCTTACCATTAAAGAAGCAGAGGTTCTCACCACCAATGCAGATATAATCGCGGCCTTAACCTTTGAAGCTCTTGAAGGAGTAAGGGAGGAACTGGATCCCAGAATTTGTGAAATCAGACCCCATAAGGGACAGACTATCACCCTTAATCTTATGAGGAAATTTGTGGAAAATTCCAGACTTTCAGGATCTGAAAAGAAAAGAGTGCAGGATGCTTATTCCCTAAGATGTACGCCGCAGGTACATGGTACAGTGAGGGATACCCTGGACTTTGCAAGGAAGATTGTAGAAACAGAGATCAATTCCGTTACAGATAATCCACTTGTTTTTGACAATGGAGACATTATTTCCAATGGAAATTTTCATGGCCAGTATCCAGGTATGATTGCTGATTTCATGTCCATCTCCCTTGCAACTCTTGGTAATATATCGGAACGTAGAAGCTTCCGCTTATTAACACCGGAGTTGAGTGGTTTACCTGCTTTTCTGGTAAAGGAGAGGGGATTGAATTCGGGTTTCATGATGATGCAGGTAACCCAAGCTTCTCTTGTATCATACAATAAGGTACTTGCCCATCCCTCTACAGTGGATTCTATCCCAACCTCAGCCAATCAGGAGGATTTTGTTTCCATGGGCATGAATGCAGCTCTGAAGATGAGAGAGGTATTTCAAAATACTCGCAAAATACTGGCTATCGAACTTATATTTGCGGCCCAGGCTCTTGAAATGAAAAATATTGAGATGGCATCCCACTATGCCAGGATGGTGGTAGAGAAAATCAGGGCAGAAATTCCACATCTGGATAGAGATAGATTCATGTACGAGGATTTGACCAAGGCTGAAAATCTGCTTAAGAAGCCCTTACTCGATGTGGAATTTTAAACGAACACTTTTTCTAATTCTTTATTTAGGATTTTATTCCATAGTTTTTCAGACGGTACTGGCTAGGGAACTTTTTACTCTCTTTCGGGGGAATGAAATATCTTTTTCCTTTTTTTTCCTCTTCTGGATGGCAGGTTTTTCTCTGGGGTTTTACACTCAAAAGTTTATTCCCATTGATACGGATCTTCTTCTAATAATTGCCCCTGTGTACGAATTTCTTATGTATGTACTGTTTATCATTGTAAGAAAACTTTCAGGAAGTCTTACAGGGCCTCAAAGTGGCCTCCCTTTGCTTGTGCTTATTGTTTTTATCCCGCTTGTGCTTCTTCTTTATATGCCCGGTGCTTTGCTGGGTAGGGCCATGGCACTGATACAACGATTTGAAAAGAGAGGAGCTTCAATTCTTTATGTAATCGAGGCAACAGGCTCCCTTCTGGGGGGGCTTATTTTTTACCTTATTCTGGCTGGAAGGGTCTCACATTTTGGGATTATTATTCTGACACTTCTACCTTTGATTCTTCTGGGAAAGAAAAAATTCTACCCAGTAGCAATTCCCTTTCTCGTTTTGTTTTTCATGAGCGGTCCCCTGGAGGAGGCCCTTTACAATTTTATTGAACCGGATTACTCTGTGACGCTCCTGAGGGATACAAAGAGAGGGAAAATATTTGTTTTGGAAAGGGGAGGTGAGTTCGTTCTTTATGAAAATGGCGAAATTGTAGCGTCACAGGTTCCAGACCTGGTAACCCAGGAAGAGATTATGGCTTATCTTGGTTCTTTCTCCAAAAAACCAAAGGTCCTTTTTCTTTGTGGAGGTCTTTCCTTTGATCTAAACCAACTTTCAGAATTTTCCAGCGATTTTTACGTGACAGAACTTGATCCCGAGATGATAAATTTGTACAGAAAGATACTCAATCCAGATTTAAGCCCAAAAGTGAAATTGGTAGCCAAAGACCCTGTCCATTATATAAAGACTACCAGGGATTCTTTTGATGTAATTATTATGGTTTCTGAGCTTCCAGTCTCTCTTATACATTACCGTTTACTCACTCTGGATAATATAAGAATCATCAAAGAACATCTTAAAGATGGCGGATTGCTGCTGGTCATGCTTCCTTTTGAAGAAACCTTCCCCGATCCCTTCTTAAGAAAAGTACATGAAGACTTCTGGGCCACCATGAAATCGGTCTTTGGGAACCCCTATTACCTTCTTGGGGAGCATGTTACCTATATTTCGAGAAAGCCGGATTTTGCAACAATTAAAAAGGTAGTGGAGAACATAAATTTCCAGAGGATTTCATGGATGTATTTTGTATTCAGGATGAGGGACATGCGCAAGTTGACGCCGGGTGTCCCGATGAAATTTTCAGATCCGGGAGTTCTTAAAAAATCCATTCTCTTTGAGGAAAAGAAATTCAGCCGAAGGCCATTATTCCTTTATTATTTTGCCCTTGGGGTGTTCCTGTTGCTTGTAATTTATTTCTCTATTGCTTCTTTCCCTTCTTCAGCACTTTTCGCTATTTTCACAACAGGCATCTTTTCCATGGTCTTTGATTTATTTGTTATGAACCTTATTCAATTTAAGACCGGGCTTATCTATTCTCAGCTTGTGCTTGTGCTAACTCTCTTTCATGTGGGATTGTCTCTCGGTGCCTATGCGGGCTACAAACTCAAGCTTAGAAGTTTTACTGGGGTGGATTTTGGAATCTGGACAATCAGTATTGTAGCCCTTACCTTTTATTATATACCATCGCAATTTTTGTTTATCGTTGTGTTCTTTATTGCCTTTTTCACGGGTTTTCAGTTCTCTGTTGTGAATCGTTATTTTTTACAGGGTGAGAAGCTTTACCTCTTTGATATTCTCGGAGGACTCTGTGGAACCCTCATATTTCTTTACTCCTATCTTGAAGCAGGAATTCTGGGAGTTGTTATAACTGTGATCTTGTTCAAAACAGTTTCCTTTTTAAGGTCACATTTCCGTAGCCTGCGAACGTGATATATTTGGATGAGATGGGCAGTTCTGTAGGAATTTTTGCAGAGACGTACATCTATTGTTAATAGAAAATTCCAAACATATATTATATTGACAATTTTTCTTAGAATCTTTATAAATTAAGTAAAGGGTACACACAATGAGAAGGTTGTCTATATTTACTCTTTTTTTCTTTATACTTCCCCTTAGTTTATATTCATCCACTACATTTGTGAGGGATTATGGTGGTTTGAGGCATGATGAGGGGTGGGGTTGTGTGGAGGTTGAGGATGGGTATTTAATAGTGGGTACGACTTATTCTTATGAGGATACAATAGGGGATATATTTTTATTGAAGGTAGACAGGGATGGCGATGAGGTATTGATGAGGAGGTATGGTTTGAGGAGTTATGAGGAGAGGGGTAGGGCTATAGTGAGGAGTGGTAGTGGGTATGGGATAGGGGGTGTAGGTAGTGGTGGTTGGGGAGATTTTTATTTAATCAGGTTGGACAGTTTATACAATGTAGAGTGGCAGTACTGGTATGGGGGTAGTAGGAGTGATTGGTTATGGGATATGGAT
>QNDO01000117.1 GCA_003644895.1 Candidatus Hydrothermota bacterium
CCCCAGTCTCTTCCTGCTACAACAAGTTTATAGTCTTTCCCTTTTTTCACCAGAATTTCAAGGGCATCCACAAGCAGTTCAAGTCCTTTGTAAGGCCTGATATTACCGAAGAACAGAAGAACTCTATCTTCGGGCTTTAATCCTAATTTACCCCGGGCAAGTTTTTTCTCCACAGGTTTTCCATAGAAAATATAAAGACCCAGAGGAACCACAAAAACTTTATCACTCACTCCAGGATACCTCTGCTCAAGGATCTCCTTCATCTCCTTGGTATGAAGCACAATGGCATCTGAAACCTCCACAATCCAGTCAAGGGCTAATTTATCCAGTTTATTTCTTTCATGGGTTTCTATATTATGGAGTTCAAATAAAATTTTCTTTTTTCTCAATTTTCCCAGTTTTACAATGGAGAAATAGAAAAAATAAAGGAAAGAATTCCAGTAGTGAAAATGAAGAATTTTACCTCTGGCTTTGAGGCCAGCATAAACCCAGCTCAAGGGGTCATAATATTTCATAATGTAATAATATTTGATCCCAGGATCATCGAACCGCCATTCTGGTGTCAGAGTCTTTTTGGCTGGATGAAGAAAACGAGGATAGAGTGATTTAAAACTAATAATCTCAAAATCTACATGTTTTTTTAGTTCTCCTGCGAGACCAACGAGATTTTCACTGACTCCTATAAGAGGTGGTAAAGTGGAAAATATTGTAACTTCTTTTTCTTTTTTCATTCTTCAATCTTATCCTCAACCTTAAATTTTTCATCGTCACTGGGTCTATCTCTGAGGCCTGCAATCATCTCCCCCAGTGATCCCATGGTCAGAAATATAAGCGATCCTATAACAAAGGTCATTACCACATAGAGGATAGGTCTGTAACCATGCCCCATAAATCTCAAAATGAGGGCAATCAAAAAAGTGATTATTCCAAGAACAAAGGAAATAAGGCTCAAAGTTCCAAAGAATAACATCGGACTCTTAATAAAGCTAAGCTGAAACTTTACCGCTATAAGATCTGTAACGCCGACTATTACCCGCCATAACCCTTTGAATTTACTTTTACCTCTCATCCTTGGATACAACCTCACCTGGACCTCCGCCATTCTGTATCCATATTCGTGGGCAAGTGGAATGATGTATCTGTGCCAGCCCTTTCTATGGGGAAGCAATTCCAGTATCTCTCTTTTCATAACTTTTATAGAATTCATGTCACTCACATTTATGTTGAATAGTTTTTTGGAAAGGAGATTATAAATACTTGATACAAACTTTTTCTCGTATTTTCCTTTCTTCTTTCCCGCCACAAGATCATATCCCTCCTCCATCTTAGCCACCATTTTCTTAACATCTTCCAGGTGAAATTGAAGATCAGCAGGGAAGAAGACAAGGGCGTCTCCGGTGGAGTGATGTAATCCTGTCAAAAGTGCCTCAGTGAGACCAAAATTTCTACGGTGTTTTATCACTTTGATGTAAGGATAACGACCATGAAGTTTCTTTAAAAGTTCAAAGGAGCCATCGGTTGAACCATCGTCAATTATTATAAACTCCCAATCGATATCCTCTTTTTCCCTGAACTTATGGATATGATTTAATAATTCCTCTAAATTCTCTTTTTCATTATAAGCAGGTATAAGAACACTTATCTTCATAGCTTAATGAATGCCTTTCAAGTAGAATAAAGCATAAAAAATAGAAAAGCAAATCACACAAATGGGTTATTAAACTCAGTAATAACCTTAGCCACTTCCGGCCTCATGAGTTCAGCAGGTGGAATTTTACCTTCCATGAGCAAAGCTCTAATTTTTGTACCGCTGAATGATATCCGATGTTCTTCTTCATGTGGACAGACCTTCTCATTTACAACTCCTCCACATTTTTTACAATAAAAGAACGACCGGAAGAAAAGAGGAATTATCCCAAGATCGGGATAATCGTCAAATATCTCTTGGGCTGCATAAGGAGAGTAAAAATTTCCAACTCCTGCGTGATCACGCCCTACAATAAAGTGAGTACAGCCGTAATTTTTTCTAATTATGGCATGGTGTATGGCTTCTCTAGGTCCTGCGTATCTCATCTCCATCTGGAGTATGGCCATGGTTGCAGTCTCAGGAAGATAGTAATATTTAAAAAGTGCTTCATAAGCTTTTATGATAACCTCATCCTTGAAATCACCTTTTTTCTTTTTACCAATTACAGGATTAATAAAAAGTCCATCGACAAATGTTAATGCAGTCTTCTGTATATATTCGTGACCAAGATGTGGAACATTTCTGGTCTGAAACCCAACAACTCTTCTCCAGCCTTTGGTCTCGAAGAGAACTCTCGTTTCCTTTGGTGTGAGTTTATATTTCGGGAAGGGCGAAGAAACATGATTGAGGAGAGTAATCTTTCCTCCCACAAGTATATCTTTCATACTCTTAACCTTTACCACGCCGGGATGTTCTTCTGAAAGAGTGCCATATACACTGTACGCCATTTCATCCTTGTCGTATGTGAATTTTTCCTGTACCTCCATCCATGCAATTGGTTTCCCTTCATAAAGAAGAAAGAGCCCCTCGCCTATCTCCTGAGCTTTCTCTTTATCAACATCCAGTACTATGGGTATTGTCCATGGTATATCACTGGCCAGTCTTCCCCTTTTCAAAACAGAGTGAAAATCTTCCTTACCGAGAAATCCCTCCAGGGGACTGAATAGACCTACGGCTATATTTTCAACCTCAAATGCAAGCTCACGGGAAATCTCTATCTCTGGATATTCACCCCTCAGAGAGAGAAGATCCTCCTTTTCCTTTTTACCTGCTATCCTCTCTATAAGTCTTCCCCCATGTGGTGCAATCATTTATCACCTCCTCAATCTATATATCCAAGCTCTCTCAATCTTCTTTTAATCTCTTCCTTTTCTTTCTCATCTATCTCAAGCTTTCTGTTTGTTGTTTCCTGGAGAGCCACCCTTGCGGCATTCACCACAAATTCCTCTACACTCTTTGCTCCCAACTCCTCCAAATGCTCTTCTATCAGTTTGTAAAGCCCTTCTGGTATTTTTACTTCCCTTTGTCTCATATCTAACCTCCTATTTTTCTACATAATCAAATTTAACGTCAATATCCTCTTTTTCTTCAAAAAGTGCTTCCCCTTCACGTGGAATTACCACAAGATCAGGGGTAATCTCTTTATACAATTTCTCTAAAATATTCGATAATTCCCCTCTTATAGATCTGCACTCTTCCACCACTCCCCCTTCTAGTTTAACTCTTGTGCATATTTCATCAAGTGTTTCTCCCCCTCTCATAATTAGCTCTTTTCTCAGTGTTTCCTTTAAATCCTCTGTCAACTTTTCTCCCAGAACTCCCATGTAAAGAATCCACGAAGCCAGCTTTCTGGGTATTGCTTTGGAAGGTACAAAATAAATGTAGCATGATGCCCTTCCTAACTTTTTAATTTTATCTACCAAATAATTGAAAGCATCCTCGTTGTATCTTAAATTTGTAAATACAAATAAGATCTTCATATCTTGACTCCAAGAAGTGGCCAGAGAAATTTTATGAACAGTAAAAGTATAAACCAGGAGGATATATTGAGTAAAACACCGTATTTAACAGAATCCTTAATCGAATAATAGCCTGCTGAGTATGCTATAGCATTGGGAGGGGTTCCCACGGGTAACATAAATGCGAGTCCTCCCGGTATAGTTATAGCAAGAGTTACTGCTATAGGAGTAATACTAAAACTCTGACTAATACCAAAACCTATAGGAAGTAGAAGGGCAACAGCCGCGGTGTTACTCATAAACTCGGTAAGGAATATTGAAAATAAAGAAAGAAGAGCCAAAATCAAAAAAGGGTTGTTTCCCGTAAAAGATATAATCGAGGACGCAAACCAAGTTGCTGCTCCAGATTTCACAAGGCTTGTCCCAAGAGCGATAGCACCGCCGTACATAATTATGACTCCCCAGTTAACATAATCCTGGGCGTCCTTCCATTTTACTGTTCTCGTAGCAAAAAGCAGAATAGCTCCTATAAGAGCAGAAAGTGAAAGGGGTATATATTTATTTAGAAAAACCCATAGGAAAAGAGTAATAAGATAAACTATTATTACATATTTTTCCTCACGTTTTAAAGGAGGAAATTTTTGCTCTGGTAATTTATTAAGCGTAATTTTTTCATCCGCTTTTCTAACAAAAATAGTTTGAAAGAGGATGGCTATCCCCCCCACTGCCAATGCCACAGGAAGCGCAAAAAGAGACCATTTGATGAAACTCATTTTTATGCCGAAGGTCTCATACAACATTCCAACTGCAAGTGGAGCTCTTGCGCCCCCTAACATGGTACCAATTCCACCAATAACAGCTCCCCAGGCAAGTGATAAAAAAAGAAGTTTCCCTTCACGAGATCCACGCTTTATACTCAATATGTGAGTGATCTCAAGAACCACAGGTAGAAGTATAGCAGCAGTGGCATGCTCAGGCATAAATAAAGAAAGAATAAAAGCTATTAAAAAAACCCCCCTTAATGTCTTTAAAAAATCGTCCCGGAAAATCTTAAGGAAGTTAAGGGCAATTCTTCTCGCAAGTCCGGTCCGCAACAACCCTGTGGAGAGTATAAAAGCACCCAGTATAAAGAAAACCGCACGGTTTCCCAACAATTTGAAAGAATCGGAGGGGGACAAGATTTTAAGAACAGGGAGTAGCACAAAGATGAGAAGTCCAGTTACAGGAAGAGGTAAATAGTTGGTGGTCCATAGAGATGCTATTAGAAAAAAAAGACCAATATTGTTTTGAGCTTCCATGGAAAGAGAAGGAATGGGGTGGACAAACACAAAAAAGAGAAAGAGAAAAACTCCTAGTAGAAGTATACCTTTTCTAATCCTTGAGAACATTTCGACCATCTAAATCTTTGGGGATATCAATTTCAAGAAAATGTAAAAGAATAGTGGTAACATCTTCTATTTGAGGCCTTATTACCAGCCTATGGCCCTTCAAGAATAAAAAGGCATCGTCTTTCGTGTGCATCCCCTTCTGTCTCGGTTTTTGGAACAACCATTCTGAATCCAGTTTACTCACAAGGTTATAGCCATAGGAAGGCTCAAGAATAATATCAGGTGCCAGATCAATGTACTCACCACTGTACAGTTCCTCCTTTCGATATACTTTTTTAAAAACAGGCTCTTCAGTCTCAGGAGCTCTGAACTCCTTCAACTGCTCTACAAGCTCTGAAACCATCCTTTCTCTATTC
>QNDO01000118.1 GCA_003644895.1 Candidatus Hydrothermota bacterium
TATTCCTCTGTCTGGATCTCTTTTGCATAAGTGGGGCTCACGGTATTTATTGCATCAGAGTATACTATTCCTGCCTTCAAGAAATTAACCTTTCCATAGAATTCCACACCCTCTACGTGAAAAACATCCATATTCAATCCTATCTCTGAAAGAATTTCTCTGGGGAAAAGTCCTTGATAGGCAAGATTATGGATGGTAAGCAGAATTTTTGAATTGATTCCATAATATTTTTTCAGCCTCAAAAGTGGTATAAGGCCCGTTTGCCAGTCGTTTATATGAATTACATCGGGTATGAATCCAGAGTGTTTAATGAATTCGAAAACCCCATAATCTAGAAAAGCGAATCTAAGATGATTATCAGAGTAGTCACCTTCAGGTGTCCCATAAAGATTTTCCCGGTCAAAAAAATCATCATTTCTCAAAAGATACACTGGAAGACCTTGGACTAATTCTGTTTTAAAATACTCTCCTTCCCTGGGAATCCCGTCAAGATTTACACTGAAGCGAATATTTGTTTTCTCAAATTCAAAACCTTTACCTTCAACAAACCTATTGTAGTAGGGCATAATTATTCTGACATCCACACCCAGTTTTTTTAAGGCCTTGGGCAATGATGAGGCTACATCAGCAAGACCCCCCGTCTTTGCAAGAGGATCGACTTCAGAAGAAACAAACAAAACTTTCATTTTTAACCTCCTTTAGTCCATTCTTCAGGCTCTATATCTCCAAAAAGATTATCCATTTTCTCGAGCTTTTCAAGATATTCCTTATCCTCATCCTTTAGCTTCTTACTGCTTAAATATCCCCTGGCAATTCTACCAAGATTTTTGCAATAATCGTAATGCTCTGCAAATCTATTCTCAGCATAATCCCTGGCACTCCAGGTTGTAATTAGAAACTGCCAATCAGATGATTGTAAAAGCAAAAGCTCCCGAGCAAACTGCTTCATTATTCTTTTAAAACCTACATCGGAATTTTTATATTCCCCCATCAGATCGAAAAATATGTCCTCCATTTCATATATTCTCTTCCATGTCCACTCAGTCCACTCATTCAGCCACACCCAATGAAACCCACCTTCACCCCATGAACCTTCAGGAATACTGATGGCAATTTCTGGAGGAAATCTGTCGTGATATTCGCCCAGGGTAATAGACTCAATGTTCCCCGCGTCGTTCAGTTTTTTGACTACCCTGTATAACCATTCAGGTCCCTCAAACCACCAGTGTCCAAAAAGTTCAGCATCATAAGGTGCAACTATGATGCCATCCTCCACTTCACTCTCCCAAATTATTTGCTGTAAGAGAGAAACAAAATGGGAGGAATGCGCTTCCAGTGCCTTCTCTGCCCAATCCGGTCTGTACTCATCCTTTTCTGCAAGATCTACATTTCTGCCAGTAATTCTCCAGTATCTATGACCTCCTGGAAAATGCTTTTTATGAAATTCAAGATATGCAAAATCCCCGGGATATCCGGTATCTCTGGACCATACCTGCAATGCAGTTTGTGGCTCTCTTGTAAAAGTCGCTGCTCCTTTATGTTTACCTGTTGATACAACAAAATAAGGCCTTAAAGGAGTGGTTTCCTTAACTTCAAGTTCTTTATACTGCGATTTAAACCTATCCCACAGAATTTTAAGCCCTTCAAATAATGAGAGATATGTACCAATGGCTTTTCCACCCTTAAGAAGATGATGGTCAATAAGGAAATACTCTATTCCTTCTTCTTTATATATTTCTTCCAATCCTTTTCTCATTCTTTCCTTACCGCCAACAGGTGGCTTCCAGTTATACGAAGGCCTATAGGCTAATTCAGGAGGCCATATACCCTTTGGTTTCTTCCCAAAAATTTTTTCGGTTGTTCGTCTCCCTTCAAGGACCTGACCTCTAATTGATTCATCCCGAGAAATAAGCGGAAAATACCCGTGAGTTGCACCTGATGTTATAATTTCAATAGCTCCCTCCTCCTGGAGGTGAGCAAAAGCTTGGGGTATATCCTCGTTTATCTCATTAAAAATTTTGAGAATATCCTCATAATATGATGCCCACATATACGCAAGTTTTGCTTTTTGGAGATGTCCAGAGCTACTGAAGTATTTTTCATCATCTCTTGCAGATTCGATTTTGTTTTTCAAATATTCGGGAAATCCGCTCTTAAAACGGTCATCCTTTAACTGTTCAGCGAGAACAGGGGTTATACCTACAGTAAAACCAGCTCGTAGACCCTCATTAAGAAGTCTTTTTGTTATTTTATACAAAGGAATGTACGTCTCAGAAGCAGCTTCGTAAAGCCATTCTGTGCCATGTGGCCAAGTGCCATGGCCTATCACATAAGGAAGATGGGAGTGCAGAACTATTGCCAAAAATCCCCTTTTAGCCATAAATCCTCCTAAAATTCAATGTCCACTTCCTTTAAATACCTGGCAGCTTCTTCAGGAGGTGTTGGATTTATGTAGAGTCCAGATCCCCACTCAAACCCGGCAATTTTAGTTATTCTTGGTATTAGCTCTATATGCCAGTGGTAGTCATATTCCAAGGTCTCCCAGTAATCGGGTCGCCCAGGTCTGGCATGGGGAGTAGGTGCTGTGTGTAGAACCATATTATACGGCGGATCATTCAGCACTTTTTTTATTCTTAATAGCATATCTTTCAGGACCAACGCAAGCTCGTCAAGTTCTGCATCATCCAGTAATGCAAAATCATGCAGATGCTTTTTGGGCACCAGCCAGGTTTCAAAGGGGAAAGAAGATGCAAAGGGTTCCCATACCACATAATTATCATTTTCGAAGACTATTCTCTCTCCGAAGGCCAGTTCCTGTCTCATTATATCGCACAGCAAACACCTCTCCTTTCTTTTATAATGTTCTCTGGACGCCTGTAATTCAGTAACCACCACAGTAGGTATCATGGGTGTGGCTATAAGTTGAGAATGGGGGTGAGACAATGAAGCTCCAGCCTCTTTGCCATAATTTTTGAATATAAGAATATATCTGAATCTATTATCCTTTCGAAGATCTAAAATTCTTTCTTTATATGCAATAAGTACTTTTTTAATGTGTTCCACCGGCAAATCAGGTAAATTTTTCTCGTGCCAAGGCGACTCAATTATTACCTCATGTGCTCCTATACCAGATATCTTATCAAAATAACCAACCCCTTCTCTCACCAGTTCGCCTTCAATTCTCAGGGCAGGATATTTGTTTGGTACAACTCTAACTTCCCAACCCTCTTGATTAGGCTTGCGCTCCGGAGGGGCAATCACAAAGACCTCAGGTGGTGTTTTATCCTCATGTCCATAACAAAATGGACAGGCTTTCATCTGAATGTCTTCTCTTTTTACTATATAATCTGAAGGTCTTCGGCCCCTTTCTGTGGCAATAACAGTCCATCTGACTCGAAAAGGGTCATACCTAAGCTCAGGCATCTTTTCTATCCTCCTTGAATATAATTCTCACTTTGTATTCCGTATTTTTTGAAACCATATCTTTAGTTATAACAATAGATGTTCCCTGGTATACCATATCAAGCCCAGATTCAGATTGCGAAATAGTATAGAAGGGAAAAACATAAAAATGAGCCATCTTCTCAATCATCAATGTCATTTCAAATCCGGCCCCTGTATCAATAATCTGAAGCTCCTTCGTATTGTCTTCCATGGAACTGTCCTTTTTCCAGGCCTTTCCGTTCATAATAAATTCAGGATCTGTAAATTTAAAATTAAATTCCAAACCTCCCTGGTAGGTCGTTATTTTATCAACAATAAAATTATACACGAGCTCAATCCTGTCTTCAAAAAGCCTTATGCGTTTTAACAATTTTGCTTGTTGGAAATCCTCGTCATAAACTCCTCCCTCTCTCCACATCACTATGGAATCACCTTCAATTTTATATTTAAACGGAGTATTAACAAAGTCTCCCAATTCTCTGTATTTCATATACCTCAAGTCATCGAGTTTTATATCTTTATCAAATACATGGAAAAACCCTGAATACCTTAAATACCAGTCATACACAAGCTCTCTTGCCACTTTTTCATCAACTATCTTTTCTAATTCATGGATAGATCGTATTCCCCCTTCTTCTCTTTTACCAACCCTAATACCCTTATGGTAATGTTCAAACCTTCGGGTCAGAGTGTCCTGTAAATTGTAAAGTGCAGGGAAGAAGGAGACTTCAAATATAGCACCCCCATAGTGAGGCACAAGAGAGAGCTTCAATTTTCTGGAACGCAATAAGATCTCCTTCTCACCATCACAGTTGATATCCTCTATCTCGATATAAGGTTCTTCTATTTCACTTTCTGCAATAAGAAGATTTTTATATATTTCTCTTCTAAGATGAGGTAGATAGAGTCCTCCGAAAACACCGTGCCAGTATGCATCATTACATTGTGCTCTATAAAGAGCCTGTTTCAATTTTTTCTTTTTACTATATTTTGTATTGATTCTCTTGCTTAAATATATCATTTTTTTGTGCATATTGTTAGATTCTTCATACTTTACAAAAAAATTCCTCCAGATACCGCCCCTCAAAAACTGCTTGTATTTATCGAATTCCCCTCTTTCCTTCAAATCATTAATAAGTTGTGAAAACTGCAGAGCTGCCTCCTGGGGGAGAGACCATTCACCCATCTCAAAATATGAAGCTGTGGGTAAATAGATTCTCCCTAAAGGCGGGGTAGATTTCATATAATCTGCAAAGTGGATAGTCTCAATATCATCATCCTCCAGTACCTTTTCGATAAATCTTTTCAACCATCCTTTTTCATAAACCCACTCGTAGGTATTGGGCCATACACCGAACTTTTCTCCATCATCGAATATTATTGCTGCCTCTCCAGGTATATGTTTAATATAATCCAAGGCCTCTTCCACTGGTCTAAAAGGTATGAGATATCTCAGATTTTCATCGATTGGGAATATTCCCAGCGTTCTTCCCTCGCTCTCAGTTACATAATAGCCGTGCAATTCCTCTTTCTTTTTTCCTGCTGCTATAAAATGGAAGTCATCCACGACTACATATTTAATGCCGGAGTTTATAAGCGAGGATATAATCTCTGATTCCCACACTCTCTCTGTAAGCCATAATCCTCTGGCATTATATCCAAAGTTTTTTCTCACATAATTGATAGATTTCTTTATCTGGGCAATTCTATCACATTCTGGAATTGCAGCAAGAACAGGTTCATAGAAACCGCTAACCACCAGCTCTATCTGTCTTCTTTTAA
>QNDO01000119.1 GCA_003644895.1 Candidatus Hydrothermota bacterium
AGCTGGCAAATTTCAAAAGTCATAACATTGGATAGGCCGTTAACTGCTCCTGCAGGAATCTCTATGGATGAACAAGGCCATTTATGGGTGTTCTTTGGAAGTGGAAAATATATTAGTGATGTTGATGAGCAAGATTTCAGCACAAATTATTTTGTAGGAATAAAGGATGAGTACTGGGAGGATGGAGATCCCTCCGGTGGTCCAAGTTATTCTCTGAATGACCTCTTTGATGCAACCAATGTAACGGTAATGGTAGATACAACCACAGGAGAGGCTACTGTTACCAATGTGGTGGGTCTGAGGGATACCACATTTGATGTTTTCGAAGAGTATGTTCAGGAGAATTATCACGGATGGTATGTAAGGCTCTCCAGTAGTGAAAGAGTCCTTGACCATCCATTGATCCTTGGAGGTGCTGTACTCTTCACAAGCTTTATTCCAACGGATGATCCTTGCGGTTTTGGTGGACTGGGTTATCTGTATGGAGTTTTCTATAAGACGGGAACAGCTTATTCTAAGCCCATTCTAGGAGTGGAGTCAGGAGTGGCCACCACCAAGCTCAATATTGGCCAGGGTATGCCCTCTTCCCCCAGCGCCCATGTAGGTACAGGAGAGGGAGCCACAGCTCTTGTCCAAACCAGTACTGGAGAAATTGTACAGGTGTCAATGCCTCTACCTTACAGGGTAAAAAGTGGTGCAAGAATCTGGAGAGCAGTAACCTTTTAAAGGAGGTTAAAAATGAATGCAATAATAATATTATTTTTGATTGGTCAGGTTTCCATCGGGACTCAGGGAGGAAGAGCAAAGATTCTTGGAGAAAAAGAAATTCCAAAGGAATCCATGGAGATATTACAGAGTATCAGGGGGAGCGTATATATGGGAGTTTCGCGGGATTCAGCCTATATTTTTCTGAATGAAACCCCAATAAAAGTGGATAAAGGCAAATTTAATTTTCGTGACCTTCCAAAAATCGGAGAAATGGTATATGTAAGGCTTGAAAAACGAGGTAAAGAGATGGTGGCCGTAAAAGCGGGCCGGACGCTTCAGGATGTCCTGAAAAAGAAAGCGGAGGAATATTACAAATGATGATACTGGTCGTAATCTTGGTTGCCATAGTTATTCTTCTTACACTCTATGGAGTGTCAATATACAATTCTCTTATAAAGCTTCGAAATATGGTAAGAAATGCCTGGTCCGATATTGATGTACAATTGAAGAAAAGGCATGACCTTATACCTAATCTTGTTGAGACTGTTAAAGGATATGCTGCTCATGAAAAAACCGTCCTCGAAAATGTCACAAAAGCCAGATCTATGGCTGCACAGGCAAAGGGACCAGAAGAGAGCGCACAGGCAGAAAACATGCTTACCCAGGCTTTACGGCAACTATTTGCTGTTGTGGAAAACTATCCTGATCTCAAGGCCAACCAGAATTTTCTTGCTCTGCAGGAAGAATTACGTAATGTAGAGAACCAGATTCAGGAAGCCCGAAGGTATTATAACGCGGTAGTACGAGATTACAACATAAGAACCGAATCATTCCCCTCCAATATAATTGCTTCCATATTTAACTTTAAAAAAGAAGAGTTTTTTGAAATCGAGGAGCCTGAAGAAAGGGAGGTTCCAAGGGTTCAGTTTTGAATTAGTGTGTATCCAGGTATTTTGAAAGTGTCTCCTATTTCTATATGATGATGTTGAAACCAGCCTTCGTTGGTTTCAATTGCTAGGGAGGCTTTTTTTCTCGAAGTATGGGGTTTTTCATCCAGGGGTCTCATTTTTTGTATATCGACGATTATTCCCTGAGAGTCAAGGAAAGCAATGGATAGGGGAATATAAGTGTTTCTCATCCAGAAGGATAGATAGTCTTCACCCGGGAATACAAACAGCATGCCTGTGCTTTCTGGAAGAGACTCACGAAACATAAGTCCTTTTTTTATTTCTTCCGGAGTTTCTGCCACTTCCAAGTAGAGGATATTGCCTTTACAGGTTGCTTTAATATGAAATATTTTTTTACTCTCTTTATCTTTTGGATTGTCAGTGGAACAGGCTAAAAGAAATAAGATCAAAAATAATTTCAAACTATCTTTTCTCACGAATCCTTGCTTTTTTACCCTTTCTTTCCCTTAAATAGTAAATCCTGGCCCTTCTAACTCTTCCTCTTCTCAAAACCTCTATTTTTTCAATAACAGGTGAGTGAAGGGGGAATATTTTTTCAATGCCCACACCCTGGGTCACCTTTCTTACAGTGAAGCTTGCATTGAGACCGTCACCTCTTCTTCTAATTACTACACCCTCAAAAGGCTGAAGCCTGACCTTTTCTACAAGCTCCTTTGTTTTCGGGTCTTCTTTATACTCCTTGATTCTTATGTACACCCTTACAGTGTCTCCAGGACCAAAATCCGGAATGTCATCCCTTAAAAAATCTTTTTCAATCTCTTTTATTTTATCCATTATAAACCTCCCTTTCTATTTCTTTTAGTATATTTATATCCTCTTCTGTTAAATCAGCATATCTGAGGAGATCAGGCCTTTTTATTAAAGTTCTTTTAAGAGCCTCCTTTCTCCTCCACTTTCTGATCTCTTCATGGTTGCCAGAAAGCAAAACCGAGGGCACTTTTATACCATTAATCTCCCTCGGACGTGTATAATAAGGTGCATCAAGTATACCGGATATAATAGAATCAGTCAAGCAAGAGCTTACGTCTCCAAGTGCACCTTCAAGAAGTCTCACAACAGTATCGATGATAATCAGTGCAGCAGGTTCTCCTCCACTTAAAATGTAGTCACCAACAGAGATTTCCATATCAATATGGTGCATTATCCTTTCATCTATGCCTTTGTATCGTCCGCAAAGGATAGTAAGGGTTGGCTCTTTTGCAAGTTTAAAGGCGAGTTCTTGATCAAATTTTTTACCCTGCGGTGATGTTAAAATAATCTTCCCCTTTTCTTTAATAGATGATAAAGCTGCCAGGATAGGTTCTGCTTTTATCACCATACCACTTCCGCCTCCATACGGGTAATCATCTACTTCTTTAGGACCAGGAGCATACTGCTTCAGGTCAACGGGATTAAGCTCCAGGATTTTTTTATCTAGGGCATTTCGAATTGGACCTATCCCTCTGTAAGCCTCAAAAATTTCAGGAAACATGGTTATAATATTTATTCTCATTTGTTTAGCTCCTTGAGATCGGGTGGAATTTCAACTACCATTTCTCGAGAGTCTGTATCTACTGATTTTATGTATTCTTTCACAAATGGAACGAGAACCTCTTTCCCCTCCATTTCCAGTATCAGTACAAGATTAGTGCCACTCAGTATAAAATCTGTAACTCTTCCCTTAACTTTTCCTCCTTCTATCACCTGCATATCCATTAGCTCAAATAGATAATACTCTCCCTCCGCTTTTTCTGCAAGTTTTTCTTTTTCTACATAAAGAAAACGTCCACGAAGTATTTCTGCAGCATCTCTATCATTAATGTCTTTTAATTTAAGGATTAAAGATTCCCCTGCTCCTCGTCTCATATAATCTACTTCAAATACCCTTTTGCCACCTCTGGGGAGAAAGACAGTAAAGGTTTTAAATTCTCTGAAGTTTTCTAAAAAAACTTCGGGGTGAACCTTTAGTTCACCCCGAAGTCCAAAGGCCTTAATTATCTTTCCAACTATTACCAGGCCACTATCTCTCACTCAAGTATTTCGAGATGTGCTCTCTTTCCCTTTTTCATTGCAGCGGCCTGGATTATAGCCCTGATTGCCTTTGCTGTTTTACCTTCCCGTCCTATTACTTTACCGAGATCGCCTTCACCAACTTTGAGCTCGTATATCACTGTCTTTTCGCCGGGTATCTCTTTCACTGAGACCAGTTCCGGATTATCCACGAGTTCTTTTGCGATATATTCGATGAGGTCTTTCAGTTCACCCATTTTACTACCTCCTTATTTAGGATTTTACCTCTTTTGAGACCTGTTTTTTATAGAGATTGACTAGTTTTTGCACTCTCGGGGTCATCTGGGCCCCGAGTGAGAGCCACTTATCCAGCTGTTCCAGTTTTATATCCATTACACCATCTTTCAGAGGGTCATAATGACCTACTATTTCTATAACCTTACCTCCCCTCGGGTTTCTGGAATCAGTTACCACAATTCTGTAGTATGGTCTATTCCTCTTTCCCACGCGCTGTAATCTGATTTTTACCACTTCAACCTCCTGTAGTGGTTTATTATAATTAATTAACACAAATTTTTCAAGTTTTTTATGATTGCTTTTCTGTCACGTGATTTGAAAATATATGCTCCAGAAACCAGTATATCCACATAAGGTGCTACGATTGGTGCTGTCTCTTTATTAATTCCACCATCTATTTCTATTTCAAAATTTAGATTCCCCTTTTCCTTTATTTCTTTTAGTTTTTTAAGTTTTGGTAAAATTTTGGGCTCAAATTTCTGACCGTAAAAGCCTGGATTAACGCTCATAACTAAAATAAGATCAATTTCCTCTATGTAAGGGAATAAAGTTCTGATAGGAGTGTCCGGGTTGAGTGAGACGCCTATTTTTAGTTTTCTATCTCTTATTTTTTGCATTATCAACCTGGGTTTTGATTTCGATTCAATATGAAATATTATGGTTTCTGCACCAGCATCCGCGAATGCATCAATATATTTAAGAGGGTCTATTAACATAAGATGAGCTTCCAAATGTAAATCCGTCATTTTATCTATTGCTTCAACAATCATTGGCCCAAATGTTATATTAGGCACAAATACACCATCCATAATATCCAAGTGGAGTCTATCAGCTCCTCCATCTTCTACTTCTTTAATCTCTTCTTTCAGACTCGTAAAATCAGCGGCAATAATGGATGGAGAAACGAGCATCTTCATCCTCCCTTTTTGTCTAATAACTCAATGAATTTATTAATCAGCCCAAAATAATTGAAAAATTTCCTGTTTGCGCTGCCCTTCCAGATTTTATCCAGATTTTTATATCCACTTTGTGTATATGTATATGCCTGAATTAGAAGTTCCACCTTATCTAGGGCCCTTACCAGTTTAGCTTCAGGCGTTGTCCCAGCCTCAAATTCTTTGTAAAGTTCTGTTATTTCTGAAGATAAAGAGGAAGGGAGCAACGCAGCAGTGTCTAATACAGCCTTCCACTCTGCATCAGCCACACATTCTTTTAGGTATTCCCGAGCCTTAAGGTGTAAATC
>QNDO01000120.1 GCA_003644895.1 Candidatus Hydrothermota bacterium
GAACCGCATATCCAACCATCAAAACCCGTGGGTAATTTTCCCCTGTCAGATTTAGGGTCCGGGTCTCATTCCAATCCGGTTCCTTTGAAATAACCTCTGTTGGATTTGACCTCTTTTTTATCCTCCCGAAATATTTCTTTGCAAGTTTAAAAACATCTTCACTTTTTACATCTCCCACAACAACCAGAAGAGCATTATCTGGAGCATAATACCTCTCATAGTGCTTCTTCACGTCATCCAGAGAGAAATTCTCAATGTCACTCATCCAGCCAATTATAGGATGATGGTATGGATGTGACATAAAGAGAGTTGCATAAAAACTGTCCCAGAGTCTACCCATGGGAGAGTTTTCCCTGCTCCATCTTCTCTCCTCTGCTACAACGTTTTTCTCGCTTTCAAAATCATTAAATACACAGTTTACCATCCTGTCTGACTCAATTTCCAGAATTTTTTCCAGATATTTTGAAGGCACTACACTCCAGTACACAGTTCTTTCCTTAGAAGTAAAGGCATTTTCCGTACCCCCCACACTCCGTATGAATTTATGATATTCTCCTGGAGGCAAATTTTTTGTTCCTTTGAACATCATATGCTCAAGCATATGGGAAATACCTGTTTTACCATATCTTTCATATTTGGATCCCACTTTATACCATACCTGTACGGTCACAAGAGGGACTGTGTGGTCCTCTAAAACCACTACCTCAAGCCCATTATCAAGCCTCTTATACTCAAGTGGCATGCTGAAGTCGGGTATCACAGTCAGTATTAAAGCCACCAGAAAACTCATCCTCTCCTCCTTTTTGAAAAATTTTAGAGAGCGAGGTTTGAACAGTCAAACACGCTAATTTATAATAACAGTAATGAAGAGATTGGTATTTTTGATGTTAATATTATTTTCTGCATGTACCTACAGCTTTAAAGGCTTTATAAAAGAAAGTTACTCAAAGGTTTATATTTCTGTTTTTCTTAATAAATCTGAAAAAGCAGGAATAGAAGCAGCGGTAACCGAGAATTTTATAAATTACTGGGATGATGATGGAAGGATAGAGATAGCAGGTGAAAATACTGCCACCATGATTCTGCTTGGTACATTAAAAAGTTATAAGGTAGAGCCTTATGAATATAAGCAGGATGGTTCTGTTTTGAGTTATAAAGTAATTATTAGGGCTGAATTTACTCTGAAGGACAAATCCAAATCAGAGCCTGTCTGGAGTGGTAAAACCTTCAGTGCATGGGGTAAATATCAACCTTCTACAGAAACAGAAGGTGACGGTGTCAAAAGAGCAGCAATAGAACTTGCGAGAAAGGTTCTGGAAGCCTACCTCATTCAGGCAAAATAAAGATGAAATCCCTTAAACTACGCATTAAAAAGATGGTTCAGAAGGGATTTGGCGTGGGTTATGCTGGAAAGCTGGTAATATTTGTGCCCTACTCTGTTCCAGGTGATCTGGTAAAGATTAATATAAAAGAACAAAAAAAAGACTATGCCTTTGGAGAAATTGAAGATGTAATAGAGCCTTCCCCACTCCGTACAGATCCCTTCTGTCCCTATTTCCCCGATTGTGGAGGTTGCCAGTGGCAGATGATAGATTACAAAGCCCAATTAAAGCTTAAAAAGGACCTTATTTATGATGCAATGAATCATATTGGGGGTATAAATAACCTCCCCCTTCAGGATACCCAAGGTATGGAGATTCCCTTCCATTATAGAAATAAAGTTCAATTCCCCCTTAAAAGATTAAAGAATAGGAAAATTATTATGGGATTCTACCGCTATAATACCCATTATATAGTTGATATAGAGAAATGTCCTCTGCATCTCGAACAATTTCAGAATGTTCTCTCACATGCAAGGAGAGTATTGCAAGAAGAGAGGGTAACCATTTATGACGAAGAAAAGGATTGGGGGAAACTCAGAAATCTGACCCTGAGAGGCTCTTCTAAAACCGACGAAATACTCATTGTTCTTGTGACAAGAAGAAAAATGCTCTCCCGCACACTTGCAGAAAAACTGAGAGCTGGTGACTCCGAAAGAGTGGTTGGTGTGGTGGAGAATTTAAATGAAGAGAAAACAAACAGAATTTTTGGGAGTAAAAATTTTACACTATGGGGAAGACCTTATTATTATGAGCAGATCCTTGGGTTAAAATTTATCATAAGTGCTACTTCCTTTTTCCAGGTTAATACACCCATGATATCGAAAATGGCTCAAGAATTTATCAATGAATTGAAGGATATAAATCATATGGATCACATAGTAGATGCATACAGCGGTGTTGGACTTTTTTCACTGTTATCCAGCTCTTTTGCCAAGAGGGTCACAGGTGTTGAAATATCACCCCCTGCAGTTAAAGATGCATTTAAAAATGTTGAAATTAATGAACAGATGAATGTTATATTCAGAGTGGGGGATGCTGAGGAGATACTCCCTGAATTAGAGAAGCCCGATATTCTCATTCTTGACCCCCCGAGAAAGGGAATTGGTCCAAATGTCGTAAAATTCATAAACAGTACAAAACCCCCTTATATATTTTACATCTCATGCAATCCACCTACCCTGGCAAGAGACACAAAAATACTCATTGGAAATGGCTATGACATTGAATACATAAAACCTTATGATTTCTTCCCCCATACTTTTCACGTAGAAACTTTTACAAAATTTGTTTTGAAAGGAGGTAAATAAATTGAAAAGGGATCCTGTCTTTGATGAAATTAAAAATTTGCTCACTGAGCAAAGGAATCCCCGGACAGAAAGAATTGACAGGGTTAGTATTGAAGAAGCGCTGAGATTGATCAACGAAGAGGACAAAACTGTTGCCCATGTTGTGGAAAAAGCTATACCCGACATTGCAAAAGCGGTCAAAATCTATGTGAATACCATTAAAAATGGTGGCAGAGTTTTCTACATAGGTGCAGGTACTTCTGGGAGACTGGGAGTCCTTGATGCAGCAGAATTACCGCCCACCTATGGAACCCCTTACTGGCTGGTTCAGGGGCTGATCGCAGGTGGATACGGTGCCCTGGTTAGGGCAGTGGAAGGTGCGGAAGATTATAAAGAAAATGGAATCAAAGACCTAAAGGAGAGGGGAGTTAGCAAAAAGGATTTTGTTATAGGACTTGCAGCCTCGAAAAGAACTCCCTATGTTGTTGGAGCGCTTGAATATGCGAAAAAAGAGATTGGATGTAAAACTGCGCTTATTACTGCCATTCCCCAAAAAGACGTGGATATTAAAGTAGACGTGCTTATTTCGGTTCCAGTTGGACCAGAGGTGGTTATGGGATCTACAAGGATGAAAGCTGGAACTGCCCAGAAGCTCGTTCTCAATATGATATCCACTGTGGCCATGATCCAGACCGGGAAAGTGTATAAAAACATGATGGTGGACCTCTGGGCAACCTCTCGAAAACTTGTTGAAAGGTCCAAAAGAGTTATTATGATGGTTACAGGAGTTGACTATGAAACTGCTGCCAAATATCTGGAAATGGCACATGGAAGTGTAAAAATTGCTATTGTGATGCTCCTCAAGGGTATTGATTATGAAACTGCATGTAAAGAACTGGAAAAGGCAGATGGGTTTGTATTTAGAGTACTGGGTGAAAAGAAATAAAACCTTGACAAATTATCTTTTTAGTGTTAGAATAAAATTGAAAAAGGAGGCTGGGTAGAGCTCCTTCCCGGTGAATGTGGAAAAGAAAGATCATTTACTATATTGTTGATATATTGTTAATTAATATAGGCTTTTATTTTTCCTTCATTATCCGCTTTGGGTTAAAGATACCTTACTATAACTTTAGTGCTTACACTAGTCTGGCTCTTGTAGTTACTATTATTTACATTGCATCTAATTATGTTTTTGAAGTTTACGATGTCAAGGGACAGAAAGCGGAGGATCTGTTTGAAGCTCTATTTCAAGCTGTTGGCTTTTCAACTCTTCTTCTCATTGCTCTGGCTTTTATTGCAAGAAAGTTTTCCTTTCCTAGATCCGTTATACTAATATCATTCATAATTAATTATGTTCTTTTATTCTTCAGTAAAGTTCTCCTTTCAAAAATAATTCCCCTCTTTCCTAACAAGGAGAGAATCCTAATTGTGGGAAAAAGGAACGATATCAAAAAATTTCTCGAGCGTGTGAAAAGTTCAGAGCTCAAGCGAGAAGAGATTGTTGGATGTGTGGTGGAAACTAACGGAAATAACGGAGACAATGTCAATTGCACTATATTGGGAGAGGTGAAAGATATTCCCCACCTCATTAAAGAGCTTCATATCCACAGAATCGTTGTTGTGTCTACATCCAGCTATAGAACATACACTGAAAACCTCCATAATAATGCAGAGGATAATGTGAGAATAGACGTACTCCCAGGGATTTATGAGATCCTCATCGGGAAATTACAATTTACCACCCTTGGGGATGTCCCGCTTATAAGGCTTACCCGCAATGGTCCCCCTCCCTGGTACGATACACTAAAGAGGATAATCGATGTTGTGGCTTCTCTCTTCATCCTCATCATCACCTTTCCTTTGAGTTTATTGGCAATCATAGCGATTAAACTGGATTCAAAGGGTCCGGTTATCTTTAAACAGAAAAGAGTCGGTAAAAACGGCAAATTCTTCACAATTTATAAATTCAGAACAATGGTCCCTAATGCTGAAGCTGATACAGGGGCTGTCCTAGCTGCTAAAAATGACCCCAGGACCACAAGGATAGGCAGAATTTTGAGAAGATACAGGATAGATGAAATTCCCCAGCTTATCAATGTCATTAGAGGAGAGATGAGTTTTATAGGTCCGAGACCTGAAAGACCTGAATTTGTAGAAAGATTTAAACACCAAATTGAAAATTACGATGAAAGGCATAGTATAAAACCAGGAATCACAGGTTTAGCCCAGGTATACGGTGGATACGACACTCCACCAGATATTAAATTAAAATACGACCTCTTTTATATTTATAACAGATCCTTTGCTCTTGATCTGAAAATATTACTCCTGACCGTGCGAACCCTGTTCTTTGGGAATGGCCACTAAGCTGTATATTTGTACAGCGTAAAGCGGGCAGCGTAAAGAGGAGAGTGAAACAAACCTTTAAGCTGTTATATCCTCACCGCCATCAACATTAATAACATTACCCGTCATCCAGTATAATCTCTCA
>QNDO01000121.1 GCA_003644895.1 Candidatus Hydrothermota bacterium
CTCCTACAGTACTGAGAATGGAGATTATGGATTTGGTGGAGAGCGCAGTAAAAAGTAAAGCAAAAGAGATAATGAGTGAAACTTCCGCTAAAAGAAATACGGGATAGGTAAAATATCTCACCACACTAAATGGCGCATCAGGACGTTGCTTCATAAGGAGAATGAGAAAAGGATAAAATAAGAGAATAATTCCATAAGCAATAATTATGGAAAAGAACATAATTCCAAGATACCTTCCCACTATGTAATCCCGCCTCCGCAGAGGAAGAGCGATGACATACTGCAGTGTTTTTCTATCTATATCATACTGAAGCAGACTAAAAAGAGTAAGAAAAACCATAAGAAGCACTATAAAATTTGTGTAAGAAAGCACATAGCTCTCAAGAATCCGGGGAATTTCAAACATTATGAAACTGTAGATCACAAAAAGACCAATAAGGGATACCAATGTAATAACAAATGCGCTGTAAAAGGATCTGAGTCTTGTGGATTGTTTAAGAGTTATTCTTGTGAACCCTAAAACCTCTCTCATTGTTGTTCAATCACTCCCAAGAATATATCTTCCAGGGGCTTTTCTTTAAGCTCCTGAGCTTCAACAATTTTAAGAAGTTCTCCTCTGTGCAATATCCCCACTCTGCTACATATTTTTTCAATATCTTCCAGAATATGCGAAGTGAAAAAGATGGTGGAACCTTCCCTGTTGGCTTCAATAATTAAATCTCTCGCCATTTTTCTGCCCAGGGGATCAAGTCCGTTTAATGGTTCATCAAGTATTACCAGTTCTGGTCTTCCGATAAAGGCTTGAGCAAGTCCCAGCCTCTGCAACATCCCTCTTGAATATTTTCTGAGAAGTTTTTTTCTATGTTCATAAAGGCCTACCTTATCAAGTATTTCCCTTACACTTTTTTTCAAATTTTTACCTGAAAATCCGCGCAATCTTCCTATAAAATTTAAAATCTCCTCGGCATTTAAACTTTCGTAAAAACTGGGATTTTCTGGTAAATAAGAAAGATTCCTCTTCACTGCTATTTCACCTGGAGGATTTCCCATAACCCTGATCTCTCCTTGATCAGGGAATATAACGCCGAGAATGAGTTTTATCAGTGTACTCTTACCTGCCCCATTAAGACCTATAAGCCCAAAAGATTCACCCTTTTCAACACTCAGTGAAACATTATTTAATGCTTTGAATTTTTTAAAACTAAGTTCCTTTGTTTTATAGTACTTGGTCAGAGATAAGATCTCGATATGCATCGTTATTATTATAAGACCAGTGGAGCAGGAATCAAAAGATACAATTAGAGATTATCCCACCCTACCAGATCATCCTGGTTGGGTGTTGAAGCAGGAACATCGGCATCCTGAAGTGGTTGCCCCGAAACTCCGGGTTTGGTACGGACCACATCGAAATCATTGTCCTGAGCAAAATATTTTGTACCTATTGTATTTTTTGTTACTAGAACAAGGGAGGTTCTTGAAGCATCAACCTTTGAGCTCGCCAGAACATGAGCACTCAACGGATTGTAATCAAACACAGCGTTATTTCCATCCAGGAGCACCACATTTATGAAAATTCGACCACTGGGAGTAATATTAGCTGTACTTATTTGTACAAATTCCTGATAAGTGGAATAGAAAGCAAGCTCAGTGGTGTAAACTGCCTTTAAGTCAGAAAGGGCCGCTGCATTATAGGCTCTAATTTTATATTTGGTAAACATGGGATATGAGATTGCTGTTAATATGGATATAATTAATATTACTATGAGTAATTCTACAACTGTAAATCCTCGTTTCATCTCTTTTCTCTGCTTCTGTTGAGAATTTTATAAAGAAACGATAAGGGGGGATTTAAATCCCCCCTTATCGCCCAGATTGTGTATTTTTTACTGAAGCTGCCAGTTTGCGCCTGTGGTGGTTGCCTGACCGTTGAAATCGTCTGCTTGAGGAGTAGATCCAGGACAATCTCCTGCTACAAGTGCAGTTCCTGGACCACCAGCAGCCATTTTAGCAAAGTAAATTCCCTGCACATCTGAATCACCACCATAGTAGGTATCTCCCTGTACATGCTTTGTAGCCATGGTGTAACTCGCCTCAGTAGCATCGGTGTTTATAACAATGGATACACCATTTGATAGATTGAAGGTCTCTGTGTGACCTGCTGCATCTGTAATTGTTACCACGTTAGGAGCTGTTACTACGCCTGCAGTTGCACCATAATCCTGCCAGTCAGCAAAAAATGCTTCTTCCGTAGTTCTTGCATTTCTGAGGTCACTCTCTGCAGCACCGTTATACGCTCTGATTCTGTATTTTGCAAATTGCGGGATTGCTATTGCGGCCAGGATCGCAATGATTGCGATCACTATGAGGAGCTCTATCAGGGTGAAGCCCTTTCTTACCTTCATTTTACTACCTCCTTTTTACTATTTTCTATATTTTATACTGCAATTTCTATGCCAAATATCAGATCTTTAAATAACACTGTTTTTCTGGTCTTTTGTCTTGAATTTTGCAAATAGTTTTGCATTTTGCAAAACTATAATAAACCCCATTGCTATACGGGTCAACTTTCCCCCTCCAACTTTTTAATTTTCCGGTAAAGCGTAGAGAGATCTATGCCCAACAATTCGGAAGCCTTTTTCTTATTTCCACCTGTAAGATTCAACACATGTCGAATATAATCCAATTCAAGCTCTTCAAGAGTCTTAATCTTTGCCTTTTCAGTACTTTTCCTCTTCATAAGATTTAAAACATCTTCTTTTGTAATTCTGAGAGACCGAGTAACTATGAGAAGATGCTCAATTAAGTTTTCAAGCTCTCTGATATTTCCTGGCCATGTATATGACATCAACAGTTTAAGCGCTTCATCATCTAAAGCCTTTTCCTGAAGATTGTATCTCACAGAATATTTTTTTATAAAATAGTTAACCAGAAGAGGAATGTCTTCAACCCTCTCCCTCAGCGGTGGGAGATGTATTGGTACCACATTGAGTCTGTAATACAGATCTTCTCTAAATTTGCCTTCCTTAACCAGTTCAAAAAGATTCTTGTTAGTTGCTGCAATGATTCTCACATCCACTTCTTCCTCTCTGGTAGAACCAAGAGGGGTAAATTTTTTGTATTCAATAACTCTGAGAAGTTTAGCTTGAAGCCTCGGCGATGCTTCTGCAACCTCATCTAAAAAAATGGTTCCTCCATCACATGCTTTAAATATACCCACTTTATCAGTTGTGGCACCAGTAAATGCACCCTTTTTGTACCCAAACAACTCACTTTCCACAAGTTCTTCTGGCAGAGCTGCAATATTAACAGGAATAAACGGCCTATTCTTACGGGGCGAATTAAAATGAATGGTCCGTGCAATGAGTTCCTTCCCAGTTCCACTTTCACCATAAATTATTACTGTTACATTAAGGGAAGAGACTCTCTTTACAATATCCAGCACTTCTTTAAGCTGAGGAGATTCTCCTACAATTTCGTATTCTTTTAATATTTTCAGCTCTTCTTTTAATTTTATATTTTCTCTTTCGAGATTAATGACCTTCTCTGCTCTTTCCAGTGCCAAAGTCACATCACTCAATTTAAAAGGTTTCAGAAGATAATCATTGGCACCTCTACGTAAAGCTTCTATTGTGGATTCTAGTGTTGCATATGCGGTCATCATTACCACATAGATATTCTTGTCCTGAGCTTTTAGCTTTTCCAGAACAGTGAGACCATCCATATGAGGCATTTTAAGATCCAGAAGTACTATCTGAGGATTTCTGACTGGAAAATCCTGAAGAGCTTCTCGGGGGTCCTGATACGTATAGGTTTCGTAACCCTCAGTTTCTAGAAATTTTGAAAGAGAGAGGCATATTCCTTTATCATCATCTATAATAAAAATCTTTTTATCTCGCATGATTTTTCCTTACTACAATAAGAACCTGCGTTCCAACACCTTTTTTGGAGGAAATTTTTAAAAAGCCGCCGTGATTCTTGACTATCCTTTCTACAATTGATAACCCAAACCCTGTTCCTTCTCTTTTTGTAGTGAAGAATATATCTCTTGCTCTCTTCAAAGTATCTTCATCCATTCCTTCTCCCGTATCTTCAATCAGGATTCCCACATACCCTCGAGGTATAACCTCTTCGCCATCATAGAGAGTCACTTCTTCACCTTCTCCAAAACACACAATGGAAACTTTACCTTCATCCTTTATCGCCTCAACTGCGTTTTTTAAAACGTTTAAAAGTGCACTACCTAATTGTCCTGGATCTGCATGAAGAGAAAGGTCTGTGCAAGCATTTTGCTGAATTTGGATTTTTTGGTTATTTTTATACAGGTGCTTTATTTCTTCCACCGTCTCATCGATGATGTTCTTGAGACTAATTTCAACAAAATTAGGTGATGGCATCTTCGAAAATCTCAAAAAATCAGTAGCGATACGGTTAAGTCTTTCTGCCTCTTTCATAATGCCTTCGAGAAATTCCTTATCCGGATTTATCTGTTTGTGATACAAAAGTTCCATGGCTGTATTTATTGCAGTCACCGGATTTCTTATCTCATGTGCAAGGTTGGCAGCGAATTCTCCAAGAAGAGCGAGCCTCTCCAGGTTTAATTTCTCCTGCTCTATCTTTTTTATTTCAGTCAAATCCTGAAAGACTAATATCACACCTCCATGAGGAAGAATTTTTGAAGAATAACCGATTATCTTCCCACCAATGTTTATCTCATCTCTAATGGGTAATTCAGGACTCTCCAGCACTTTTTCAATAAGAAGTCTCTCCTCGGAGGCTGTCAATAGTTCCATTGCACTTTTATTTCTATAAGTGACTCTTTTATTTCTTTCTATGGTAATAACCCCACTCGGAATGCTCTCCAGTATTTTACTACTGGAAAGTCGTGCCTTTTCCAGTTCTTGTCCTGTTTTCTGTAATTTTTCTGCAACAAAGTAGGAAAGAAAAGCAAAGAGGAAAAAAACTATGGAATTATAATACAAACTCTGTAACATTTCAGCAGGAGATGAGGGGGTGCCCATCCCTGTAAAATACCAAAATACTCGAGAAGGAAAATAATTCCGAGGAGGAAAAGACTCAAGATGGCGGTTACTATCCCTCCTCTGATCCCCTGGAAGTATGACCCGGCAACAATTATGAAAATAAAGAG
>QNDO01000122.1 GCA_003644895.1 Candidatus Hydrothermota bacterium
AGAGAGGCTGGTTTATATCTCAGCTCTTTCCCAATTCACCCCCACAAGCCCCCAGTCACTGCTTTTTATAAACACAACAGTTTATTTTTTAAATTATTTCAGTGATTTTGAAGAGGAATTTCGCTTTTTGATGGGGGAAAACGGTATAGATGAAAATAGACTGGTGCTGGAGATAACCGAAAAATTCAGCATCGAAAGTGTTGAAAAATTCAAGGATAAAATTGTGAAACTGAAGGAAAAAGGTTACAAAATTTCCATAGATGATGTGGGAACAGGCTATTCTACTCTGGAGGTTCTGACGGAATTTGAGCCAGATTTTCTGAAATATGACAGAACCCTTATAAAAAATATCCACAGAAGTAACATCAAGCAAGAGCTATTTAAATCCATAAAAAGTTTTTCAGAAAGCATAGGGGCGCACCTCATAGCAGAAGGGGTGGAGTCGAAAGAAGAATTACAATTTTTGAAAGAACAGGGAATTGAACTTGTGCAGGGATTTTACTTTGCAAAGCCCAGTCCCATTTTGATAGAAAATCTGGGGAGTGTAAATGAAAATTAAAGTGGCTGTACTCACTCTTTCTGATAAAGGAGCAAGAGGAGAAAGAAAAGATGTGAGTGGGGAGATTTTAAAAGAGATTGTGGAAAAAAGACTAAAAGGTGAGATAAGTTTTTACGAGATCCTGCCGGATGAAAAGGAGCTCATCAAGAAAAAATTGATAGAGTTAAGTGAAAAGGGGGTGGATCTTATACTCACAACCGGTGGTACAGGTGGAACTCCCAGAGATGTGACTCCCGAAGCAACTCTGGAGGTCATCGAAAAAAGGTTTCAGGGTATGGAAATTTTGATGATGATAGAGGGTTTAAAAATAACCCCCTCTGCTTCTCTCTCAAGGGCAGTGGTGGGGTCCCGGAGAGGGACACTTATCATAAACTTACCGGGTAATCGCTGGGCTGTGAAGGAGAACCTTTTGCCCTTGATACCTGTTATTCCACATCTTTTGAGAGAAATTAAAGGGCAAAGTGAGGAATGTGAGGATTTACGAAAATGAAAGTATTTGCTATATACGGTTTTAGCAAAAGTGGTAAAACCGAGAGCATCGAGAGAATTATATATGAACTCAAAAGGCGGGGCTACAAGGTAGGAGCGATAAAGAAGAGTTATCACCACGATGTGGAGTATGACAAAAAAGGTAAGGACACGTATCGCATGGAGCAGAGTGGAGCAGATATAGTAGGGGGACTTTCTCGATCCAGGGCAGCTCTGTTTTATAACTATGAGGTGAAGCCGCTTGATTTCATAAAGCTTTTTAATACAGACTATCTGGTTATTGAGGGAAGGCTGGATATAGCGGTTCCTAAAATCTTGTCTGCTGCAAGCAAGAGCGAGCTCGAGGAATTAAATGATTCACTTGTTTTCGCAATTACAGGTAAAATATCCGAAAGTATGGAAGAGTATAAGGGAATACCGGTAATAAATGCATTGAAGAAAACGGAAGATCTTGTGGACCTAATTGAAAATAAAGTGTTTCCTCTTCTTCCTCAAATCAACTGTGAAGAATGCGGCTTTGACTGTGCTGGAATGGCAGAGAGAATACTTAAAGGAGAAAAAGATATCAGAGATTGTGTTATTCTCCAGAGAAACAGGGTTAAAATCATGGTCGGGAAAAAGCCCATGTATCTTGCCCCATTCCTTGAAAATATGCTAATTAATATAGTTAGGGGATTCCTCTCGCCTCTTAAAGGATACGAGGATGGTCAGGAATTGCATATTCGGATTGAAGAGTAAACCTTTATTGAGGATAAAACCTGACAAATTCCGGATCCGGGGTTCTTTTGAATAATTTGGTTATTTTTTTCTTGATTTTATAAGAGCTTTTAAGAAGTGCTCTTATACGATTCATCTCTTCCAAACAGGTTTCGTAACCAAGTTCAACTGCTTCATCAATGCGCTCAAATTCGTACCATTTAATCTGCTGTACAGGTGGTTTGACGATGATATCCGCAAATTGATTGACAAAATGATGTAACCTTGAGGCAGTTATAGCATTGGCTCTCATCATAATGTCAAAGGCTGATCTATATTCGTTTTTAGGTGTAATATCCTTTCCAACTTCAACGCCTATGATTATATCTGCACCCATTAACATAGCTGCCATTGCAGGCATACGCTGGGTTATTCCTCCATCTACAAGTATCATCCCATCAATTTCGACAGGTGCAAAAACCCCAGGTATTGCTCCAGTAGCTAAAACTGCATCTTTGAGATTACCACCTCTTATGATCACATCCTTTCCTGTAATAAGATCTGTTGCGATATAAGCAGTTTTAATTGGAAGTTCTTCAATTCTGATTTTTGGGATGAACTTGTCCAAAAGAGTTCTAAGTGGTTCTTCCTTGATGATGGATTTTGATATGATTCCTTTTGTAATAACCTTTGTCTCTCGGAAGGCTTTTATAGCCTTTTCAAATACCCCAAGTTGCCCCGATTCATAAAAATCTTTGAGATTAAGTTCATGATATTCGGGAGAAGAAAATATGGATTTGACAGCCGTTATGATTTTTTCTGGATCATTATGGAGGGCATACAATGCTGTAACCAGGCCTCCTGCACTGGTACCCACTAGTATGTTAAATTCGATCTTTAGCTGTTTCAAGGCCTTGAGGACACCTATATGTGCAAGACCTCTTGCACCGCCACCACCAAGAGCCAGGGCTATTTTCATTATTTTATTATACAGTCCATTTACTGGTGAAGCACCTTTTTATAATTTCCGTTTTAAGCTTATAATATATACAAATGGAAAGAACAAATATAGTACCTGAAAGGAGATTTGTCACGGTGTTATTCGGGGATATTAAGGGATTTACTACGCTTTCAGAGTATCTGGACCCTGAAGATGTGGAAGATATCATAAATGAGATTTTTACCCTTTTTAGAAAGATTATTGAGGAAAATGGTGGTTATGTGGATAAATTTATTGGAGATGCCGTGATGGCAGTATTCGGCGCACCCCGTATGCATGAAGATGATGCTCGAAGAGCCGTGATTTCAGCCATTGAAATGCAGGAAGTTCTTAAAGAGATAAACAATAAGAGAAACATGAATCTCTTCATGAGGATAGGTATAAACACGGGAAATGCATTATGGTCATCTATTGCGGGAGAAAAACCCACAGTCATGGGGGATGCTGTGAATGTAGCCCAGAGGCTTGAGTCCATATGTGAGCCTGGAAAAATCTTTGTGTCTGAAAAAGTTGAGCAACTTGCAGGAAAATATTTTTATTTTAAAGATAGAGGCGAGGTTAAAGTAAAGGGCAGGAGTGAAGCTCTAAAAGTATTCGAAGTGCTTGGAGAGAAGATCCCTTTCAGCGAGTTTTTAATCAGAGGAAGAATCAAAACTCCGTTTCTTGAAAGAGAAAAGGAAATTGAAAAATTAAAGGAACATCTCAAAGAATCAATCTCTGAAGGAAATGCCAGGTTTGTCTTAATAAAAGGAGAGGCAGGTATTGGTAAGAGCCGCTTGAGCTATGAATTTATAGAAAAGGCTAAAAAGGAGTTTTCACAGGTTAAGGAATTTATAGTGCATTCTGATCCTCTTCGTTCTGGTGCATTTCTGCCTGTTATTCAGATTTTGAGAATGCAGCTGGAAGTGGCTCTTAAAGAACATTCTTATGTCATCAAAGAAATAGAGGATTTACTGAGTAAAACGGGTAAATACAGTCATACTGAAATTTCAACATTTACAAAGATTATAGATGAGCTCCTATATCCCAGAGAAAGTGGCAGGGAATTTCATGATGAAGCGAGAATTTTCAGAGAAAGACTTTCGGCACTTAAGGCTGTTTTTGAAGCAATATTCTCAAAGGATTTTGGGAGTTATATTCTGGTCTTTGATGATTTTCACAGGGCTGATGTGGATACCCGAAAGTTTATAGAATATTTGACTGCCAGTCCTCCTGAAGTTCCCATTCTGTTTTTAATCGCTTCCCGTGAAGATCTGGAAAGTATGGATAATATCTCTATTATAGAGTTAAGGCCTTTAAGCAAGCTTTCGCTATTCCAGATTGTGAAAACAATATTTGATGTGGAACAAGAAGATATCCACGAGGAATTTGTAGATTTTATAATCAACAAAACCGCGGGTAACCCTTATTATATGGAGGAATTATTGCTTTACTTAAAGGATAGGGATCTGGTTCAGTATAATCCCCTGAGAATATCTGGTGAAGGTATTTTTGTTCCCGAGACCCTTCAGGGTATCTTGGTTGAAAAGGTGGATACACTACCACAGGATATGAAAAAAGTGATTAAATATGCAGCATGTATTGGAAAGGTTTTCTGGAAGAAGGTTCTTGAAGAGGTTTTAGAGAAGGAGACGGGTAACATCCTTACAGAACTGGAACTGGAGGGGTTGATATTCAGGGAACCCCATTCTGCCATCGAAGGAGATATTGAATATGCTTTCAAACACGAACTCTTGAGAGAATCCACTTATTCACTTCTTACAAGGCGAGAGAGAGAAACAATTCACAGAAAGATAGGCGAAGTTCTGGAAAGCAGAGCAAAAAACGAGAGTATACTTTTCAATGCCGCGTATCATTATAAGCATGGTCGGGAAGAAGAGAAGGCATCAAAACTTTTTGAAAAAGCAGGAGATATAGCCTTTGATAAAGGTTATTTCAGCTTTGCCCTGAATTGCTATGAATGTGCTGGTAGAAGCCCTGTATTAATTCTTAAAAAGGCCCATACACTGGAGAATTTATCCTTTTATAAGGAGGGTGAAGAACTTCTAAGGCAGCATATAGAATTTATCAGAGAAAGGGAAGATCTCTATTTTCAGTATAAAATACGCCTGGCTAGCCTCCTTGAAAAACAGGCCAAATTCGATGAAGCCCTTGAGGAGCTGGAAGAGGCATGTACTTCTCACCGGGCTGATATTAAATCAGAGGCCCTTTATAAGAGGGCTTGGATACTGTTTAAAAAGGCCAAGTATAAAGAGTCATTAGAATGGGCCAAGTCTTCCCTAACTATTATAGAAAAGGAACTGGAAGTAAGGACTTATGAGAAAGAGTTAATACGAAGGAAAGGCTCAGTTTATAATCTCATTGCCAGTATATATCACAGACAG
>QNDO01000123.1 GCA_003644895.1 Candidatus Hydrothermota bacterium
CCTTCTCATAATTCTCCACTCGGTAGGAGTTAACTTTCCGGTTTTAAGAAGTATTGCATCAGGAATCGCTATTTTCCCTATATCATGAAGTAAACCTCCCCAGTATAACTCCACCAGTTCATTTTGATGTAAATTAAGCTCCATCCCTATTCTTACTGCAAGGAGAGCCACTCTTTGAGAATGATTCTTGGTTTCGTGCTCTCTTTTATCCAATGTTTCTGCTAAGATTTTTATTGTTTCGGTATAGGTCTTTTTCAACGAAGTGAGGGCCTTGTCTAGGTCTTTAATGAGGTTTAAATTACTCAAAGCCAGAGATATGGATCTAACAAGTACAGAAATCGCTTCCTGCTCGGTTAAAGATAACTCTGTTTCTTCACGTAATTTCAGATATAAGACTCCTATAGCCTTTTCCCCAGATATGAGGGGATAAAACACATGTGTTCCTTTAGATTTAATTTCTATGCCTAAATTCTCACGCATAGAATCACTGTCCTGAGGAATCATATAATAATGAGCTGCTTGATTCAAGTACGTAAGTTTGACCAGTTCACTAATTCCTTTAGGTAACGGTATCTCTTCTTCACCTTTCACAAAATATTTTATTTTACTAAAACGCTCCATTTTGTCATCATAATTGAGGAAAAAGCCTATGGCTTCAAAGTGAGGCATCATGAAGAAGCTATCCTTCAATTTTTCGGCAAGATCATCGGCAGATTTGGCAGTTGATAATTCCACAACAGTTTCAAACAGTGTATAAAGAAGATCCTCGTATTTTTTTATGTTGGTTATATCCTCAAAGGTATGAACATAATAGTTTTTACCCTCCCTGGAATAGAGGTAAGCAAGTTGTATCTTGAGATATTTGTTAAGACTTTTTTCGTATATTATCTCGGGTTCTGACTTTGAAGCTCCAGTTAATATTATGTTTTTTAGAGGACATTGTGGAATTGGTTTACTGTCATGGTGGACCACACTAAAACATTTTTTCCCCAATAGTTCCTTACCGGACTTCCCAAGAATTTTCTGAATAGTATTATTAGCCCGGATAATAGTAAATGTCTCATCTAATATAAATATTCCAGTGTTTACACTGTTTAAAATGAGCTCCACTTCACGAAGGTTTTTAGCAAGTTCTTCTCGGTTTCTCACAAGTTCTGTAAGAAATCTATATGTGCTTGACAATAGCTCCAATAGTGAGTTGTAGTCTTTGTTATAATGATAAGGGGTTTTGGCTTCAAGAAGTATTAACCTTTTTATTCTTCCATGTTGTACGAGAGGGATTACCATGGTGGAAAGAGGAGTATAAAATTTCTCAATTTCAGGATAGGTGAAAAAATCTTTAGCTTTTTCTGTATCTTCTACAACAATAGGAGATAATCTTTCATATGCAGTTGATATTAAACCTTTACCAAATGGAATAAAATCTGGCAATTGTTTTATAACTTTTTCTAATCCCTTGAGTTCTGTATTTATTCTGTATGTGAGCCTTTTGAATAGACGATTTTCCTCATCTACTTCAAAAAGACCTGCAAATTCAGGCCCTGTGTATCTAAACAGCATATCTAATAAGATTTTGTCTACTTTCTCCATATCTGTTTCATCTGCAGCTTCCTTAATAAAGGAATACAAGAATTCAAATAGGGATTTTGAGCGATTAAGTTTTTCGATAAGTTCCACTATATGGATATAAGGTGCAATCAATTCATCGATTTTCTCCATTTCCTCTATGGTTTTAGAGTTGAACTGATTTGTTTTGAATCCCCCAAGGATGAATATATAAGAATGTCCATGGGTTCTTAGTAAGGGATAATATAGTATGGATTTTATTCCTGAATCTTTAAGAGTATCCACTAATCTTCCGGTTTTTAATGCAAGAAGAGAATCAATTTTCACCGGCTGCCACTGCTTCACTGCGCTGCTGAGAATTTTATATTCTTTAATGTTCAATGTATCTCCAATTTTTATGGGTATCTTCCCTGAGGGATGGATGTAAGTAACCAGCAGTCTTTTTTCGTCAAAGACCTTTCCAATCATGATGATATCCGCACCCGTAAGTTTCTGAATGACTGAAGCGGATTTTTTTAACCCTTTATGGAAGTCTTCAATACCTGCCAGAGCTTTAGCCAGGGATAAAATAAGTTCAAGTTCTTTCTTGTGACTATGCAGGTCTTCTATAAGCTTCTGGGTATATACGAAATAACCCAGGTCATGTTGAATGAGTTCCAATAATTCTCCTTCCTGAAATCTGGGGGATAGAACAAGTAACAGGGAACCCACAGACTCTCCACGTGCAAAAAGGGGCACAGAAAGGAATTTTTCGCCATTCTCTTCGTAGTTTAATTTTAAATTGCCCAGCATAGAGACAGTTATAGGGTGATCCAGACCAGGTTCCTGTGGTAATTTAATATTTGCCGGGGCAAAATAATGAAACAGTGTTATTTTGCCGTTGCTTTTAATATATAAAGCCGCTCCCTTGGAATAGAAGAGTCTATTAAGCATTCTCAGGGCCTTGGTGACACCTCTTTTAAAACTTTTTTCGTTAAGAATCCTTAGGCGGATTTCATCATATCTTTTGAGAAATTCAGTTTCAAGCTTAAGTTCCTGTCTCTCTTTTAATATTTCTTTCCTGTCATGGGCCATGTAACAGTATTCGTAACCGCTATCTTCTTTGATTTTTAGGACGTCAACAATGTAATATTTATCCGGTGGAATAATCACTTCCATATTGAACTTTTCATCTTTTACTTGGTGAAATCCAATCTCCGTAATATTTTTCCCGATAATATCCTGTCCAAAGATCGTAGTGGATTTTCGATTAGCGTATACGATATTCCCTTCTTCATCTGTGATTAATATTACATTCTTGCTTTCCTCCACGATTCTGGAAAGTCTTTGCTTAATTCTTAAATCTCTTTTCTCACGGATTTGACTTTTGTAATAGAGTATAGATACCGCCATAGAAAATAAAAGAAACAAACCAAAAAAACCAACAAGTGAATAAAAATCATAAGTGCTGAGGACTTTAGAGGATGTTGGTATTACAACAAGTTCCCATGTTTTATCTAGGATTTTTAGATTACCCGTTTTTGTGATTTTACCGATTTTTTTAGGAACTCCAAATGGATATAACACCGTTGAACCGTACTTCACGATGAGTCTAAAATCTTCCCTCCAGCTTTCATGGCTGGAAAAAATGAGAAGGGTATCTATATTAAACACTCCATTCACAAATCCCAAAAGTTTTCCTTTAGAAACAACAGGGTAGTAAAAAGCTATTCCGTCACCACCCTGTAGAAGAGGAATTATAGGAGTAACTTGGACCGTCCGGGTAAAGTAAGCTTTTTTAAATGTTTCTTTGGCATAGGGATGTTGAAAAAGACTTTTACCAAGGGCGGGTTTGTTGGATATATATGGGTACACTATGCTTATTACCCCCTCCGAATTAATCCAGTTTATAGCTCTTACTCCTGGTATTAAGAGGTAGTATCTGGTTGCTAAATCCGTAAAATAGGTAGAGTCAACATATCCCCTTTCTTCAATAGCGGATTGTATTTTCTCAAAGGATAACTGTCCAATTTCTATTGAACGCTCTACATCCCGAATCAAACCCTTTAAAGCAATATTAAGCTCTTTTTTAAGTTTCGCTCTCTGAGAATAATAATGATTTAATGAGAAAAAAACTGGAGCTATAAGGAGTAAAAGAAAGATTATTAATGCCTGCCCAAACTCCCTATTTTTTAACATTTTCATTAGTTAATAAGACAATTGAGGGAGATGGCCCTCAATATCTAAATTAGAAGCTGTACCTGATACCTGCTCCAATCACAAATGCATTTAGATTGTATTTGCTAGTTATTGTAACCCCAGGAGCTACCTCCTCTGTAACCTCCCTCTCCTGCCCCATGGCATAGAGGAAGGAGAGATTCAACTGGACCTTATTCATGGTATAACCAAGGCCCGAAAATACCACGTATTTGTCTACATCGATGTTGACTGGATCAAGAGATTTGTCAGGAATCGAATATTTATCATAGGCAGCTCCTAATCTCAGAGCAAGCCCGTTACCCAAAGTATATTCTCCTCCCGCCTTGATTTTGAAAATATTTTCAAAATCAAGGGTGTCTTCTTGCTCCAAATCAATAGTTCCCAGCGGTGTAATTACCTCTTTAATGGTGGTTTTAAATATATCCAGTGCAGACCACATGGAATACTCAGCATCTATACCCAAGGTAAGATTAGAAGTTACCTTATAACCTATACCAAAAAGAATATTTGTAGGGAGGTTGAATTCCATATCTATATCATGTTCCCCCATCTGCTTACTATCGTAAGTTCCTGAAAGTTTAATTTTAGCAGGGCCTCTTACAGAGAGCCCGATGCCAATTTTGTCATTTTTCCACAGAATCCCTAATCCTCCTGAGAAGGCCGGCCCTTTTGCATCTACGTTTATAGTGTCTGTGTTTTCCTGTTTTTGCATTGCAAACCCATAGTATATATTCCCTTTTACTCCGATGGAGAGGCTAGGGGTTAGCTGATAGGCAAGGGTGGGTGTCAAAGTGTATACGGCAAGACCAGATTCCAGTAGCATGCCCAGATCTTCTTTTTTCCATCCCACAACGCCTCCACCATATGGGGCATAAACTCCCAATCCCAAGCCTGCCTTATCGTTTAACTTGTAGGTGAAAAAGAGTTGGGGTATATATGAATTTTTCTTACTGTAGATTGTTTTCCCCAGTGCATCGGAGAAATAGGAATGTTTGGGAAGTAGTGCAACCCCTTCAACAATTACATCCATGTTCTTACTGAGAATACCAGCTGGGTTATAAAAAATTGCGGTTGCATCATCTGCGATCCCCGCAAATATGGAACCCATACCCAGCTGCCTTACCCCCATCACCTCGTTATCCCACCCTCCAGCATATAGGGATCCAATAAGGAGTAATAATGCACCCGCTATTACTTTTTTCATATTACCCTCCTTTCTTTTTGGCCATCTCCCTCGAGATTTATTATTACGCGAGACAAGTATATTGTCAAGGGGTTGATTCTTTCGATCCCTTGGATTATGATAAAAACATGGTGAATTTACTTGTTTTTGTAATAGTTGTTGC
>QNDO01000124.1 GCA_003644895.1 Candidatus Hydrothermota bacterium
CCTCTATTCTTCTCTTTCTTGCATTTATTTATTCTTTTTTAGAATTTGACGTGTTTTTGATGATACCTTCACTGGTTGGACTCCCTATTTTTATAATTTCCATCTGGGATGAATCCATGCAAATGGCCAAAATCTCGTACAGAGCAGTATCATTCCTGTTTGTCTTAATGGTGGCTTTAAGATTTCCTTTATTTTTAGCTCTGGGTATTTTAATTCTTATTTTGTTAAGGATTTATTATACAAAAAGATTTATGATAAATTATCCATCCCTCACGGGGAGATAACCATGTATAGGACTCATACTTGTGGAGAATTAACTTCAGATCATATTGGTAAAAAGGTCGTACTCTCTGGTTGGGTAAGGAGAGTGAGGGATCTCGGCGGATTGATTTTTATTGATTTAAGGGATCGCTATGGCAGAACTCAACTTGTGGTAGAACCGGGTAGAAAAGAGACCTTTGAAATTGCCAAATCTCTTGGAATGCAATACGTTATAAGAGTAGAAGGAAAAGTTAGGAGAAGACCTGAAGAAATGATAAATCCAGAATTAAGCACAGGAGAAATCGAAGTTGTAGTAGAAAAATTGGATATCTTAAACCGCACTCCTCTACTTCCTTTTGTGATTGAGGATGAGATAAATATTCAGGAAGATACAAGATTGAGATGGAGATTTCTCGATTTAAGAAGGCCAAAAATGCAGAGAAATATTATTGTTAGGCATCATACACTCCAGGCCGTAAGAAATTTTCTGAGTAGCGAAGGTTTTATTGAAATAGAGACCCCTTTCTTAACTAAAAGTACTCCCGAAGGTGCACGGGATTTCTTAGTTCCTTCCCGCAATTTCCCGGGTAAGTTCTATGCTCTTCCACAGTCACCTCAACTATATAAACAGGTATTAATGTCTGCAGGATTTGATAGGTACTTTCAAATAGTAAGATGTTTTAGAGACGAAGATCTTAGGCAGGACAGGCAACCAGAATTTACCCAGATTGATCTCGAAATGAGTTTTGTAGATATGGACAATGTACTTTCTTTAACTGAGAGAATGTTAGAATATGTTTTTGATAAAGTTCTGCATCAGAAACTTGAAATTCCTTTTCCCAGAATCAGTTATAAAGACGCATTAAAAAAATATGGGAGTGATAAACCTGATTTGAGTATAAAAGAGGAAATCCTTGATTTTACAGAGATCTTCAAAGGAAGTGGATTTGGAGTTTTAGAAAATATCATACAAAACAAAGGTATAGTACTTGGTGTTAGGTCTCCTCGCGACTTTTCCCGAAAGGAAATTGACGAGTTGAAAGATTTTATAGTAAAAGAAGGGGGAGCAGGGCTGTTCTGGTTTAAGGTTAAGGCGGAAACTCTTTATGGTCAGCTTGCAAAATATATAGATATTAATAAAATTTCTTTGGAAGAAGGAACCTATTTCGTAATTGCTGGAGATAATAAACCTGCAACATATTTACTTGCAGGTAAATTGAGGGAAAAAGTTTGCAAAAGTTATCAAGATAAAAAATTTAACTTCTTGTGGGTTATAGACTTTCCACTTTTTGAATGGAATGAGGAGGAGAAAAGAATAGAACCAGCTCATCATATGTTTACCATGCCCTATGAGGATCAAATACATCTCTTGGAACAAGATCCTTTGAAGGTGATAGGAAAACAATATGATCTTGTATTGAACGGCGTAGAGCTTGCATCTGGCTCTATAAGAGTCCACAAAAGAGAACTTCAGGAGAAGATAATGGAAATCATAGGGCTGAATAAACAAGAAAGAGAAAAAAGGTTCGGGTTTCTTTTAGAAGCACTGGAATATGGTGCCCCTCCACATGGAGGTATTGCGTTTGGTTTTGATAGACTTGTAGCAATGATGCTGGGAATAGGAACCATCAGGGACGTTATTGCCTTTCCAAAAACTACTTCAGCGCAGGCCCTATATGAAAAAGCTCCTGATTTAGTGGATGACGAGCAACTTAAGGAATTACATATTAAAATAATAGATCAAGATCTTGGATGAAATTTCCTGTGTATTTCTTTTAAGTATTTAATGTCCAAATGAGTATACACTTGAGTAGTTAAGAGTGAAGCATGCCCCAATAAAAGCTGTAAACTCCTTAAATCACAGCCGTTTTTAAGCAAATGAGTCGCAAATGTATGGCGAAGTATATGGGGATATATATTCTTTTCAATGCCAGCCTGTAGGGCATATTGTTTTAAGATCTTCCATATGCCTACTCGTGTAAGTTTTTTTCCTCTCATATTGAGAAAAATATAATTTTCCGCTTTAGATGAGGCGATTCGGGGCCTGGCCTCTAAGAGGTATTGCATGAGAAATTTCATTGCTATATCTCCTACCGGAACCAACCTTTCTTTACTTCCCTTCCCCCTTATTCTCACAATTTTTTCCTCTATATCTAAATTATTAAGACGCAAATTGACTATCTCAGAAACTCTCATTCCTGTTGCGTAGAGAAGCTCTAAAAGTGCCTTATCTCTAATGCCCTTAATGGTAGAAACAGAGGGAGCATCCAGCAACCTGGAAACTTCTTCCTCACTTAAAAATTCAGGTAGATTTTTTTTCTTTTTAGGAACAGATATCTCCTCAGTTAAATCCTTTTTTAAATTTTCTTCCAGCTGTAAATATTTAAAAAAAGAGCGTAGGCAGGAAAAAGCTCTCGACCTCGAGTTCTGGGAAAGTCCTTCATCCTTTAAAAATTCTGCAAATTCATCAACATCAGAGGCACTTATATCGTCAATTTCTACATCTCCTAAAAAATTATAAAATTTCAGAAGATCACGCCTGTAAGAATCCACAGTATTAATAGAAAGACCCCTTTCTGAGAGTATATAAGCGAGAAAACTATTAATTGCGTCCAGTATGTGCATTTTAAGATTTTAAACTGCTAGAGATGAAAAAATCAAACACATTAAAGGGCAAAACTTTTATCATTGTCGATAACTTTCAAACCTGTGACAATTTTGGTTTATATCGTTTAAGTAGTAAAGAAAGACTCACCACTGTAACAGAACTCATTGCCATTGCAAAAGCTGCAAATTCCGGCCTGAAAGTTATACCAAAAGGTGGGTACAGAACGCCGGCTGCCACTGGAATAAGGATAGAATTATACGTGAATGCCCAGAAAAGATTGCCTTTAATTCGACTCATAACCTTTTTACTGAGATCTATAGCTAGAACCACATCCATTGGATCATCTTTCATTAAAACGATATCACCACTTTCTATAGCTACATCTGTGCCCCCTCCTATAGCTATCCCCACATCTGCCTGTGCAAGTGCAGGAGCATCATTTATACCATCTCCAACAAAAGCTACGATTTCTCCTTCTTTCTGCAAATCTTTGACTACTTTAGCTTTATCTTGAGGTAATACTTCTGCGATTACACGATCTATATCCAACTCATGCCCAATAACTTCTGCCGTTTTTTTGTTGTCTCCCGTCAACATTATCGCATTAAGTCCCATTTTTTTCAAAAGATTGACTGCTTTTTTAGCATTGGGCTTAATTGGATCCGAAATACCGAGAATCCCCAGAATTGTGTCTTTCTGTGACACGATTACTATAGTTCTCGCCTGCTGTTCCAATTCTTCAATATCATGCCTAACATTCTCGGGTAGACTTATGTTTTCCGATTGTATAAAATTTTTACATCCTATCAAAATTTCTTCCTCTAAAATCTTGGCTTTTACTCCCCTACCCTCTACCGTTTCAAAAGATTGGACAGGAACAAGTTCAATATTCTTTTCTTTTGCTTTATTTACAATTGATTCTGCAAGAGGATGTTCTGAATTTTTTTCAACACTTGCTGCAATTTTTAGTAAGACATCCTCATCAATTCCATACGGTATAATATCAGTCACAGTAGGTTTGCCCAGGGTTAAGGTTCCTGTTTTGTCCAGAATAACTGTGCTGAGTTTATGTGAGATTTCCAGTGCTTCACCGTTTCTTATAAGTATTCCCAACTCAGCTCCTCTACCAATCCCTGTGGTAACAGCAGTGGGAGTAGCAAGTCCCAAGGCACAGGGACACGCTATAACTAGGACAGAAATAAGAGTCGTTAGGGAGAATAGAAGAGGCTTTCCAAGTACTAAGTACCATACAGTAAAGGATAAAAGGGCAATTGCAAGAACAACGGGAATAAAATAGCTGACTACTCTATCTGCCACTCTCTGGATTGCCGGTCTTGAAGATTGGGCCTCTTCAACGAGACTTATAATTTGTGAAAGCAATGTATCTTTTCCAACCTTTTCTGCTTTAAACACCAGAGCACCGTTTTTATTCAGAGTTCCACCTATAACTTTATCTCCGCGCTTCTTTAATCGAGGCAATGGCTCACCAGTTATCATAGATTCATCAACATAACTTTCGCCACTTAATACAGTTCCATCTACCGGCATTTTTTCTCCGGGCTTGACAAAAAGTATATCTCCTGGCTCAACTTTTTCAAGCTCAACATCTTCCTCACTTAAAAACTGGATGATTTTTTCTAAAATCAATTCCTCCGGAGGATATTCAAAGTATTTATCCTTCCAATTATAAGTTCTACACCCAGAAAAACTTTCCTGTTTGCCTTCCAGATCTCTACCATTATGAAAGGAGGTGTGGCAACCAAAAGCATCAGCAAAGATTTTTCAAATGGAAGCGTCAGTTTTAGATAGCCCATTAACATCAGAAGTATACCAAAAACAAAACCGATGATTATTCTGATTAATCGAGATTTAAGTTCTTTCTTTCTGGTTTCCTCATAGCCTGCCTCCTGAATTGCTTTTTTAACTGTCTTTAACTCTACATTACCTGGCATCAATTCCACTGAGGCAGTTTCTGTGGCTAAATTAACATCTGCTTTTAAAACGCCATTCAAATTTGCCAGAGACTTCTCGACTGTTTTTGCACAGGTTGCACAGGTCATGCCCTTGATCTTAATTCTAATATTTTCCTTATCAGATGTCATAATGCACCATCCTGTATATGTTAAATTTTACATAATTTAGTATAAGGTCGCAGCGAAAAATTTACAACTTTTTTAATTACATTTGTTAAATATTTAAATTGCTGTAATTACGGCCTTCTTGCTTTATACTAAAAGCAAG